>NZ_JBFUBY010000102.1:0-13262 GCF_056405515.1 Polaromonas sp. P1_G2 | reverse complement strand
TTCTTTTGCTTACTTTTCTTTTGGCGAAGCAAAAGAAAAGTGAGTAGCCGCCGGGCTACCCCCGGCCAGCAGCACTCAGCTAAGAGCGCTTAGCCGGAGCAAGACCCGGCCTTATCTCCAGCTCAACTCACCTCCAAAATCATGGTCAACCCACCACCCCCCTGGTGCTCGACATTGTTGTTGGTGTTGTGGTGCGGGATATGGCAATGCACCAGCCACTTGCCGGGTTTGCGGGCTTTCCAGATCACGTCGTAACGCTGGCCGGGGCCCACATTGACCGTGTCGGCCTCAAAACGCGCCGCTTCGGCCAGCACATAGCCGTCGCGGGCCACCACAGTGAACGGCCCGCCATGCACATGCATGGGATGCACAAAATTGTTGTGGGTGCCGATGAAGCGCAGCTTGATGGTTTCACCCACGCGCATCTTGATAGTCTCGGTCTCGGGATAGGCCTTGCCGTTGATGGTGAAGTAATTGGGCATGGCGCCCTCCATCAGCATGGCCGGGTAGGTCAGCCCTTCGCGCTTGAGCCACTCCTGCAGCTGGATGACATATTCCTTGTCGGCCGGCTGCTCTTTGGCAGGATCTTTGGGGTCGATGATCAGCGCGCCGTACAAGCCCAGGGCTTGCTGGCGGTCCGCATGGTCGTGGGTGTGATAGAAAAATGTCCCCGCCTGTTCGGTCGTGAACTCATAGGTGTAGCTGCCGCCGGGGGGTATCGGCTGCTGCGTGATCTTGGCCGGCCCGTCCATATTGTTGGGAACGATCAGGCCATGCCAATGCACGGTGGTTGATTCCGGCAGCCGGTTGCGCACCTTGATGCGAACCCTGTCCCCTTCGGTGACGCGCAGCCGCGGCCCCGGCACCTGGCCGTTGAAGGCATAAGCTTGCACCTTCACCTCGGGCAGGATGTTCCAGCCMGCCACGCCGGTTTCAAGCTCGAAGACTTTCACGCCGTCTTCCAGCTTCGGCTCGAGCGGAACATCGCCACGCGCCAGGGCTTCGGCTTGGCGCGTGACCAGGCGCGGGTGGACCGCGGCCATGTCCCGCATGGCTTCGCCGGGTGTGTCCCAGCCCATGATCATGCCCGGCGGCATGATGGCGCCGCCGACATCCCGCGCGGACAAGCTCATGTTCACAAAAAGCGCAGGCACGGCCATGCCGCCCAGCAGCATCAGCAAGGTGCTCATGCAGACAGCCGCCAGCTGGGGCCTGGTGACATCGGGACGCATGGCATGGCCGTGGCCGTGCTGCGCTTCATGGCCCGCATGCGCCTGTGGGGACCCGGACGCATGCCCATCCTGGCCGGCATCGCGCCGGGTCATCAGGCCGTGCTTCATCTTCCGGGACACCATCCAGACGTTGACCGGGTAAGCGATCGCAAAACCGGCGATCACCCCCAGCGACATGACACCCCAGAAAATCAGCTCGGCCGGGTCCATGGCGCGCATGTCCCGGCCCATCATCAGCAGCGACATGACGGGCGCCATGCCGGCCATCATCGCGTTCATGCTGATGAACTCGGGCATGAAGGACTTCTTCACGTTCTCCAGGTAAGTGCCGCCCATCATGTTCTTCATGAACAGCGACTGGAAAATAAACAGGCCGAAGGCGAAGCCCGCAAGGTATTCCACGATCAGGTCCAGCCACATCGGCAAGCCCAACGTGGCGGTGATCACCGCCGCCAGGATGATGCCGGTCGCATCCCCCGCGACGCAATGGATGGTGGAGCCCACACCCTGCTTCCACAAGGGCTTGATGAAGTCTTCATGCTCGCCGGGGCGCGGCTCCTTGTCGGCCATGACATACAGCAGCAAGCCGATGGGCCCCATGTAGAGGGTGACCAGGATGAAACCCCATTTCATCACCACGGGTTCGGGATTGTGCTGGAACTGGTCCCAGGCCACGTAGGCGGTCGAGCCCAGGGCCAGGGCGAACCAGACGATCAGCAGGTAGTCGATGGGTTGAGCAATCATGGGGTCCACCATCCTTCTCAATCACTGCGGTGCGCGAAAGATTTCTTTATTTCTTCGCTGCCATGCGACCGACTATGGGGCTTACCCCTGTGGGAAGGTCAAGCGGACTGGGCCGTCGGTTCTGTAAAAGTTGCAACGGCGATTTGCCACTCTTGCTCTCTCCGCCGCTGGGGGGGTTGGCGCCGGTCTTGCTCCGGCGGCACGCTCTCCTCTGAGGGTTGTTGGCCGGGGTGGCCGGCAGCCAGTAACTTTCTTTTGCTTCGCCAAAAGAAAGTCACCAAAGAAAAGGCGACCCGCAGTCTGGGTCCCTCCGCTTCGCTGCGGGCAACCTGCGGTGCTCGACTACGGCGGGGTCTCGCGCAAACTCGCCTTCGGCTCAAACAAGCGCGATCCCTGATCCGCCTACGTCTGCGCTCCTCGGCCCAGCCAGGACGGGGCAAGCGGGAGCGGAAGCGGGAACAGAAGACAGAAATACAAAGAACAAACCAAGACAGACAAGGACTCGCCGYGGCGAGTCCTTGTTTCTTCTGTATTCGGTATTGGTATTCCTCGTCCCCACCCCTTGTGGATGCGCCGAGGAGCGCAGGGCCAGACGGATCAGGGATCGCGTTGTCTGAGCCGAAGGCGAGTTTAGCGAGACCCCGTCTGGACCGAGCACCGCAGGTTGCCCGTAGCGCAGCGAAGGGACGCAGCAACCAGGGTCGCCTTTTCTTTTGCTTACTTTTCTTTTGGCGAAGCAAAAGAAAAGTGAGTAGCCGCCGGGCTACCCCCGGCCAGCAGGTCTCAGAGGAGAGCGCCCCGCCGGAGCAAGACCGGGCCTTAAAACGTTTCCCAGCTCCCGCCACCGGCCATCGCAAGATCCCCCGCCGGAGCCGTCGACTTGCGCGGCGCCGAAATAGCCTGCCGGACCTGCGGAGGCTGTTTGGGAGTGGCCGGTCGGGCCACGCTGGAACGCTGCTGCTGCGCGGCTGGCGCATGGCCACCGTTGACCTTGAACACGCTGACCACTTGCGACAGGCCGCTGGCCTGCTCCTGCAAGGAGGACGCTGCCGCGGCCGCTTCCTCCACCAGTGCCGCGTTCTGCTGCGTGACCTGGTCCATCTGGGTAATAGCCTGGTTGATCTGCTCAATCCCGGAAGTCTGTTCCTGGCTCGCCGCGGTGATCTCGGCCATGATGTCGGTCACGCGTTTGACGCTGTCGACGATTTCGTCCATGGTTCGGCCGGCTTCGGCAACTTGTTTGCTGCCTTCTTCAACCTTATCGACCGAGTCGCCTATCAGCGTCTTGATTTCCTTGGCGGCGGCGGCACTGCGCTGGGCCAGGTTGCGCACTTCAGCCGCAACCACCGCAAAGCCCCTGCCCTGTTCACCGGCACGGGCCGCTTCGACAGCGGCATTCAAAGCCAGGATATTGGTCTGGAAAGCAATGCCGTCGATCACACCAATGATGTCGACAATCTTGCGCGAAGAGGCATTGATCGCGCCCATGGTGCCGACCACCTCGGCGACCACACTGCCGCCCTTCACCGCCACGCTCGACGCGGACACGGCCAACTGGTTGGCCTGGCGCGCATTGTCGGCATTCTGCTTGACCGTCGAGGTCAGTTCTTCCATCGAGGCGGCAGTCTCTTCCAGCGAACTGGCCTGTTGTTCCGTGCGCGAAGACAAATCATGGTTACCCGCAGCGATCTGGCTCGAAGCCGTCGCGATGGTGTCGGTCCCGCTGCGCACATTGCCGACAATGCCGACCAGGTTGTCCTGCATGGTCTTCAGGGCTTGCAGCAACTCGGCGGCTTCGTCCCGGCCCACGCTGTGGATGGGCTGGGTCAGGTCGCCGTCGGCGATAAACCGCGCGCTGCGGGCAGCCTGGCGCAAAGGCCCGGTGATGGAGCGGGTCAGCACCAAAGCCGATGCCGCGCCCAGCAGCAAGGCCAGCACCGAACCCACGATCAATATCAAGCGGCCCTGGGCCGCATTCTCTTCGGCCCGCGCCAGGGCGGCGTCATACAGCGTCTGCTGGAACTCCTCGAGTTTGTGGATGCTCTCGCTATAGGCTTCGGCCAGCGGCTTGAGTTCACGCTCGAGCACGGCAGTGACGTCCTCCCCGGCATGCCTTCTTTTGAGCACGGCGGCGCGCGGCGTGCGGTAGGCTTCGCGCGCGGCGTCGATGCTGGCGATGAGTTTTTTGCCCTCTTCCGTCTGGACCAGTTCGACCAGGCGCTTGCGCGAGGCGTTCGAGATTTCCGAGGTCTTGTCCATGTCGGCCTGCCACATCGGGATGCGGCTGGTGTCGGCGTCGAGGATGGACGCCCGCGTGCGTATCCAGTTCAGGTCTATGGTCTGGCGCCACTGCACGGCCATCTTGAGCCTCTCGTTGTCGATCGTTCCGAGCTGCTGGGTCGTGGCGGCCAGGCCCTGCAGGCGCCAGATGCCGGTGACGGAAATCACCGCCATGATGAAAAGAATCAGGCCGAAGGCCAGCCCCAGGCGGCTGCCGACCTTGATGTTGTTGAGTGTCATGATCCAGGCTTTCAAAAATGATGGGTTAAGCAGGGCCGGCTTGTGCTTGCTTTGATGCGGCGGGGGAATCCCTGAAGAGGCTTAAAAGGTTTCCCAGCTGCCGCCACCCGCTATCGCGAGATCGCCATTGGGAGCCGCCGGCTTGCGCGGCGCGGAAATCGCCCGCCGGGCTTGCGGTGGTTGTTTGGGTGTCGCGGCCGGCCTGGCCACGCTACTGCGTTGCTGCTGCGTGGTCGGCGCATGGCCGCCATTGACCTTGAACACGCTGACCACCTGCGACAGGCCGCTGGCCTGCTCCTGCAAGGAAGAAGCCGCAGCGGCCGCCTCCTCCACCAGCGCCGCGTTCTGCTGCGTGACCTGGTCCATCTGGGTGATGGCCTGGTTGATCTGTTCAATGCCCGAGGTTTGTTCCTGGCTCGCSGCCGTGATCTCGGCCATGATGTCGGTCACGCGTTTGACGCTGTCGACRATCTCGTCCATGGTYTTGCCSGCTTCGGCGACCTGYTTGCTGCCCTCTTCGACCTTGTCGACCGAGTCGCCGATCAGGGTCTTGATTTCCTTGGCCGCTGCGGCACTGCGTTGCGCCAAGTTGCGCACCTCGGCAGCCACCACCGCAAAGCCCCTGCCCTGCTCGCCAGCACGGGCTGCTTCAACCGCCGCGTTCAAAGCCAGGATATTGGTCTGGAAGGCAATGCCGTCAATGACACCAATGATGTCAACAATCTTTCTGGACGAGGCATTGATCGCGCCCATGGTGCCGACCACATCGGCGACCACACTGCCGCCCTTCACGGCCACGCTCGAGGCGGACACGGCCAGCTGATTCGCCTGGCGTGCGTTGTCGGCGTTCTGCTTGACGGTGCCCGTAAGCTCTTCCATCGAAGCCGCCGTTTCTTCCAGCGAGCTGGCCTGCTGCTCGGTGCGAGAGGACAAATCATGGTTGCCGGCCGCAATCTCGCTGCTGGCCGTGGCGATGGTGCCGCTGGCCTGGCGGATCTGGCTGATGACGCGGGCCAGTTCCTGCTGCATCTTGTGGATGGCATACAGCAGGCTTCGGCTGTCGCCCTTGCGCAGTTCCACCTGCACCGTCAGGTCACCCTCGGCCACGCGGTCCACGATGGTCGCGGCATAGGCCGGCTCGCCGCCGATCTGCAGGCCCAGCATGCGCGCCATGGCCACGCCCAGGCCCACGCTGGCGGCGATGCCGCCCAGCGCCAGCGCCATCATGGCCAGCCGGGAGCTTTTGTAGGTGGTGGTGACGTTTTCCATGCTGCCCCTGGCCAGCTGGTCGCTGTGCGCCACCAGGTTTTGCATCACTTCTTCCAGCGCGCGGGATTCCTTGACCAGGCTGGCGCTGTCGTCGGCCACCCGGCCGTCGTACTGCGAGGAGTCCATGGACTGCTTGAGCACCAGCGCCACAAACTCGGTCATCTGCTGCTTGAGGTGCGGCATCTTGCTTTCGTACTGCTGGTACAGCGCCGTGCCTTTTTCATCGCCTTCGAGCAGTGGCTTGACATCAGCCATGCGCGCCTCAATGCCCTGCAGCGCTGACGCGATGTCTTTTTTGCCGGTGTTGCGCTCGCCTATGGACGAGGCGGCCTGCAGCGTCATCTGCGCGCGGCTGGCGTAGAGCAGGTGGATGTTCGCCTCCTGCACGCCCTTGAGCACCTGCACCTCACGGCCGTACAGGCTCTCGGTGGCGGCGCTGATGCGGCCCATGTGGAAAATGCCCAGCCCACCGATGGCAGCGCCTATGGCCGCCACGATGAGGAAACTGCCGACCAGCTTGGTCATGACACGAAGTTGATGAAACCACTGCATATTTTTATTCCTTGTAGGGCCCCTAACGCGGGCGTTGAACTCAGTTAATTCACTTTCACCGGGAGCCGATCACAAAGCCCAGCGAAGCGGTCCTGGCTAGGCGCGCCGCCGCAGACAGTGCTACAGCACGGCAAGGCGGCACAACAACGCCAGGAGGGCTTTTTGATTGGCTCCCTAAAAAGTCTCCCAGTCGTCGCATGCCATGGCGAGCTCCTCTTTTTTCAATGCGGGTTTACGGCCGATGGCCTGCCGGGCCGGCGGCGGTTGCCTCAGCGGAGCGGTGGGCCGCTGCAGGGCAAAGTCATCCTCGAGCTTGAACACGCTGACCGCGTCCGATAGGCCGGCGGCCTGCTCCTGCAAGGAAGAGGCTGCCGCAGCGGCTTCCTCGACCAGCGCCGCGTTCTGCTGCGTGACCTGGTCCATCTGCGTGATGGCCTGGTTGATCTGTTCTATGCCCGAGGTCTGTTCCTGGCTCGCGGCCGTGATCTCGGCCATGATGTCGGTCACACGCTTGACGCTGTCGACAATCTCGTCCATGGTCTTGCCGGCTTCGGCAACCTGTTTGCTGCCCTCTTCGACTTTGTCGACCGAGTCGCCGATCAGGGTCTTGATTTCCTTGGCGGCGGCCGCGCTGCGCTGCGCGAGGTTACGCACCTCGGCGGCCACGACCGCAAAGCCCCTGCCCTGCTCACCGGCACGGGCGGCTTCCACSGCGGCGTTSAGMGCCAGGATGTTGGTCTGGAAAGCRATGCCRTCGATCACGCTGATGATSTCGRCGATCTTTTTGGAGGACGCGTTGATCGCACCCATGGTGTCGACCACCCCCGCGACCACACCGCCGCCCTTGACGGCAATGCTGGAGGCCGAGGCCGCCAGCTGGTTGGCCTGGCGGGCGTTGTCGGCGTTCTGCTTGACGGTGGAGGTGATCTGCTCCATCGAGGCCGCCGTCTCCTGGAGCGAGCTGGCCTGCTGCTCGGTGCGGGACGACAAGTCGTGGTTGCCCGCCGCGATCTGGCTGCTGGCCGTCGCGATGGTGTCGGTGCCGCTGCGCACATTGCCGACGATGCCGACCAGGCTGTCGTTCATGTTCTTGAGCGCCTGCATCAGCTGGCCGGTCTCATCCTGGCTGCTCACCACGATGCGGCTGGTCAGGTCGCCGGCGGCCACGGTTTCCGCGACCTTGAGGGCGCGACCCAGCGGCCGGATGATGCCCAGTGTGAGCCACCAGGACAGCAGGCCGCCCAGCGCCAGGGCGGCGGCGGCCATGGCGCCCAGGCTGAGCCGGCTCGAGCGGTAGAGCACATCGATGGCGCTCACGGTCTTGTCGATATTGGCCTTCTGGAAAGACAGCATGGCCTTGATGCTGGCGTCATAGGCTTCCAGCGCCGGCACCAGCTTGTTGTCGACCATTTCCAGCGCCTGTTCGGCCTGGCCCTCGGCCTTGAGTTTGAGCGCCGCGGCGCGTAGGCCGATATAGGCACTGCGTTTGGCCAGGCTGTCTTCGTAGAGCTTTTTTTCCTCAGGCGAGTCCAGCATGGCCAGCAGCTTTCCCGAGGTTTCGGTGATCGCCAGGCTGGTCCTGGAAATCGCTTTCTGGAAGTACTCCTGGTCGCGCGGGTCGCTGGTCTTGACCAGCGCGAAGGTGCGCACGCTGTTGGTGCTGGTCGCCACCAGCCAGTCGGCCGCCAGCCTTTCCTTGACCAGCGCGCGGCTGGCCATGTCGCTGGTGGCGTGGCCCACGCCCTGCAGGCGCCAGATGCCCAGCGCCGCGATGGCGGTGAGGAACAGCAGCACCAGGGCGAAGCCCAGGCCCAAACGTGTTCCGATCTTGAAATTGCGGATGATCATGGATGTCTTTGTGTGGGGGGCTTGTTTGTTTAGGGGGCTGCGTGTGCCTGCCGCCGTTGTCAGGTGTTCATCTGCCGCATGATGCGCACCAGTTTTCCGCCGTACTCGGGATCGGTTGCATACCCGGCGCGCTGCAGGCCATGGGCGGCCTCGGCCGGGTCGCGCGTGGCGACCACGCCGGAATAACGCGGGTTGTTTGAGAGGAATTTCGCGTAGTCGGCGAAGGCTTCGTCATAAGAGCCATAGGCGCGGAAAGCGGCGCGCGTCTTCTGCGGCGCGCCGTTGACAAATTCGGTGGTGGCGCTTTCAGCCACCGGGCCCTTCCAGCTGCGGTCGGCCTTGATGCCGAAGACGTTGAAGCTGCTGCTGCCGTCTTCCATGCGGATCTCGCGCTTGCCCCAGCCGGACTCCAGCGCCGCCTGCGCCATGATCAGCTGCGCGGGCACGCCGCTGGCTTCGCTGGCGCGTTGCGCGGCCGGCAGCAGGCGCGAGACAAAGGCCTCGACATGCGCCTGCGGCAGTGCGCCGCGGCTCAGCGTCGCCTGCGCGGTGGCCTCTTCATAAACCGAGAGATCCACACGGCCGGCGGCGGGCGCATAGGCCTGCGGCATGACGCGTGATTTGGGTGCCACCGCACCGGCCTCACCGGGGAGCACGGGCATCAAAGGCATGGGCAGGCCGCCGGCTTGCGACGCCGTATCTCCGCCCGTCATGCGGCTCAGCTGCGCATACATGGCATCGGCCAGGCCCAGGCCGCGGCCCGAAAGGTTTTGCGCAAGCTGCTGGTCCAGCATGGAGGTGTACATTTTTTCGGACTGGCTGCTGAACAGGCCGTCCGAGGGCRTGGCCTCGCGCATGCTTTTGAGGACCATGTTCATGAACATGACCTCGAACTGCTTGGAGGCCTGCTTCATGCCCTCCTGCGGCGAGCTGCGCGCCGTGCGCCGCAACTCGTCGACGCCCTGGATATCCAGCGACAGGCGCTGGTCGAGGACGCCGGAGGCTGG
The DNA here is from genome assembly GCF_056405515.1 of Polaromonas sp. P1_G2. NCBI lineage: Bacteria > Pseudomonadati > Pseudomonadota > Betaproteobacteria > Burkholderiales > Comamonadaceae > Polaromonas > Polaromonas sp. P1_G2. The sequence continues at coordinate 4,090 of NZ_JBFUBY010000102.1, read as the reverse complement.
CGTGTTGAACCCGCTGGTGCCGGCAATGCTGGTGCCACTCATCAGATGATCTCGAGTTCGGCGCGCAACGCGCCCACAGCCTTCATGGCCTGCAGGATGGACACCAGGTCCTGCGGGTTGGCGCCCAGGGCGTTGAGGCCCTTGATCACGTCGGCCAGCGACGCGCCGCCCTTGACGACCTGCAGCGCACCGCCACCCTGGCTCAGCTCGATCTGCGAACGCTGGGTGGCGACCGTGTTGCCGCCCGAGAAAGGGCCGGGCTGGCTGATCACCGGTTCGGTGTTGATCACCACCGACAGGCTGCCGTGCGCCACCGCGCAGTCGTTGATGCGCACCGTCTGGTTCATCACCACCGAGCCGGTGCGTGCGTTGATCACCACCTTGGCCACGGCCTGCGAGGGGTTGACGTCAAGGTCCTCGATGCGGGCCAGGAAGCCGACGCGCTCCTCGGGCCGGGCCGGCGCGCTGACCTGGATCACGCGGGCGTCCAGCGCCTGCGCGGTGCCGGGGCCGAAGCTGCGGTTGATCGCGTCCACGGCTTTCTGCGCGGTGCCGAAATCGGTCTTGTTGAGCTCAATCATCAGCGTGCCGTCGCCGCCCAGCGGCGATTCCACCGCGCGCTCCACGATCGCGCCGGCCGGGATGCGGCCCGAGCTCAGCTGGTTGACCTTGACCTGGCTGCCGCTGGCCGAGGCGCCCGCGCCGCCGACCACCATATTGCCCTGGGCCAGCGCATAGACCTGGCCGTCCGCGCCCTTGAGCGGCGTCATCAAGAGGGTGCCGCCGCGCAGGCTCTTGGCATTGCCCAGCGAGGACACGGTGATGTCGATGGCCTGGCCGGGGCGCGCAAACGGCGGCAGCACGGCCGTCACCATCACGGCGGCCACGTTCTTGAGCTGCATATTGGTGCCGGGCGGCACCGTCACGCCGAGCTGGCCCAGCATGTTGTTGAGGCTCTGCGTGGTAAACGGCGTCTGCATGGTCTGGTCGCCGCTGCCGTCCAGGCCCACCATGAGGCCGTAGCCGATCAGCGGGTTGTCGCGCACGCCCTGGATGCTGGCGAGGTCCTTGATGCGTTCGGCCTGTGCGGACTGCACAGCCAGGAAGGCCAGGGCCGGCAGCAGCAGGCACAGCTTCAGTGCCAGGCTTCCCAGGGAAAGAAATTTCGGTGTGGCGTGCGTCATGGTTGAACAGGGTCGGAACGGGGTCAGAAGGGCAAGACGTTGAGGAAAACGCGCTGCAACCAGCCCATGGTCTGCGCTTCGTCGATGTAACCCTTGGCGCTGTACTCGATGCGCGCGTCGGCCACCTGGCTGGAAGGCACGGCGTTGTTGGCGCCCACGGTGCGCGGATTGACCACGCCGGAGAAGCGTATGTATTCCGTGCCCTGGTTGATCAGCATCTGCTTTTCGCCGCTGACCAGCAGGTTACCGTTGGCCAGCACTTCCACCACCGTGACCGTGATCACGCCGTTGAAAGTGTTCCTGGAATTGGCGCCGCCCTTGGCGCTCATGACGTTCTTGCCGCTGGCGTCGGCGTTCTGGTCGCTGGAGATCAGGCCGCTGATCAGCTTGGGGACCACGCCCAGGATGGACGTCGCGCTGCCGGTGCGGCTGGCGTCGGCGGCGGAGTTCTTGCTGGCATTGATGTTCTCGCTGACCACGATGGTCAGGATGTCGCCGACGTAGCGCGGGCGCCGGTCTTCAAACAAGGCCTGCGTGCCGAAGCCGGTGCGGTAGATCGAGCCGTTGGCGGGCCCGGCCTGGCGCGGCTGCGCCTCGGCGCGCGCCGTCATGGGCTGCTGCACGATGGGCTCGCGCGGCACCTGGGCGCAGCCGCCCAGCAGCAGCCCGACGGCGGCCAGCGCAGGGCCGCAGGCGTTCGCAACCGGGCCACGCATCACAGCTGCGCCAGGCGCGCGAGCATCTGGTCGGAGGTCTGCACCGCTTTGCTGTTGATTTCGTAGGCGCGCTGGGTCTGGATCATGTTGACCAGTTCTTCCACCACGTTCACGTTCGACGACTCGACATAACCCTGGTTCAGCACGCCGGCGCCGTTCTGGCCGGGCGCGGTCTGGTTAGCGCCGCCCGAGGCGTCGGTTTCGACGTAGAGGTTCTCGCCCTTGCTCTCCAGGCCCGCAGGGTTCATGAAGGTCGCGAGCTGGATCTGGCCGATCTGCACGTTCGCGCTGCTGCCGCCTTGGGTGATCGAGACCGTGCCGTCGCGGCCTATGGTCATGCCGGTGGTGTCCTGTGGCAGTGTGATGGCCGGCTGCAGCGGGTAGCCGTTGGCCGTCACGAGCTGGCCGTTCTGGTCGGGCTGGAAGGAGCCGTCGCGCGTGTAGGCATTGGTGCCGTCCGGCATCAGCACCTGGAAGAAGCCGCCGCCGTTGATGGAGACGTCGCGCGGGTTGTCGGTCTTGGTCGGGTTGCCCTGGGTGTGGATGCGCTCGGTCGCGACCACGCGCGCGCCGGTGCCGATCTGCAGGCCAGACGGCATGCGCGTCTGGTCCGAAGTCTGGCCGCCGCTCTGGCGCAGGTTCTGGTACAGCAGGTCTTCAAACACCGCGCGGCTGCGCTTGAAACCCGTGGTGCCCACGTTGGCCAGGTTGTTGGACACGACGTCGAGCTGGGTCTGCTGCGCATCCAGGCCGGTCTTGGCGATCCAGAGGGAACGAATCATGGAAAACTCCTGCGGAGGTAAAGGGGTGGTGAAGGGTGGGAGGGCGAATGCCGGGTCAGCTGTTGCCCAGCAGCTTGTTGGCCTGCTGGTCGTTGCCCTCGGCGGTCTGCAGCGTCTTCATCTGCATCTCGAAGCGCCGCGCGTTGGAAATCATCTGCACCATGGCCTCGACCGGGTTCACGTTGCTGCCCTCGAGCGCGCCGGTCTGCAGGCGCACGTCCGGGTCGGCCTGCGGCGCCGGCCGGCCCGGCTGCATGCGGAACAGGCCGTCGTCGCCGCGCACCAGGTCGGCGGCGGCCGGGTTGACCAGCTTCAGGCGGCCGACTTCGGCGGCGCCCACGGCCGGGTCGCCCGCGCCTATGGCCGTGAGCACGCCGTCGCCGCCCACCACGAGCGAGGAGCCGGGCGGCACCACCAGCGGGCCGGCGTCACCCATCAGCGGGCGCCCGCCCTGCGTGCTGACCTGGCCTTCGGCGCCCACCTGCAGGCTGCCCAGGCGCGTGTAGGCTTCGCCGCCGTCGGGCAGCTGCACCGTGAGCCAGCCGTCGCCGCGCACCGCGACGTCCAGCGGGCGGCCGGTCTGCATCAGCGGGCCGGCGCTCATGTCGGCGCCGGGCGTGGTCGCCACCACCATGGAGCGGGTGCCCATCTCCTCGCCGACGACCGGCACCGCGCGAAAGCTGTTGATCTGCGCGCGAAAGCCGGGCGTGGACACGTTGGCCATGTTGTGCGCCACCGAGGCCTGCTGCTCCAGCGCCTGCTTGGCGCCGGCCAGGCCGATATAAATCATCCGGTCCATGCTGTCCTTCGTTTTCTTTTTGGATATGCCTTGCTAAGGCATCAGCGCATGTTCACCAGGGTCTGCATGACCTGGTCCTGCGTCTTCACCGTCTGCGCGTTGGCCTGGTAGGTGCGCTGCGCGATGATCAGGTTCACCAGTTCGGCGGTCAGGTCCACGTTGGAGGCCTCGACCGCGCCGGACGCCAGCGCGCCCAGCTTGGTGCCGCTGCCGGGCGAGCCGGTCAGGGGCTGGCCCGATTCGGCGGTCTCGGCCCAGACGTTGTCGCCCTTGGGCTGCAGGCCGTTGGGATTCACGAAGGACGAGAGCACGACCTGGCCCAGGGTCTGGGTCTGCTCGTTGGAATACTTGCCGGTGATGGTGCCGTCCTCATTGATCGCGAAGGCGGTCAGCTGGCCGGAGGTGAAGCCGTCCTGCGTGAGTTTTTTCGGGTCGTTGACGTTGCCGAACTGGGTCGACTTGGTCAGGTCCATCGTGAAGCTCATCGCGTTGGAGCCGTTGGCGAAATTCAGGCCGGCGAAATTGATCTTGCCACCCACCAGCGTCGTCGGCGCGCCGGCGACCAGGTTGCCGTTGCCGTCGAAGCTCAAGGTGCCGGTGGCCAGCGGG
>NZ_JBFUBY010000101.1:0-13471 GCF_056405515.1 Polaromonas sp. P1_G2 | reverse complement strand
GCTTGATCTCATGGCCTGGGAGCTCAACATCAGGCCACGCAAGACCCTTGGCTGGAAAAGCCCTGCCGAGGTCTTCTTTAACAACAAGGCCATGCGAGACGCTGGCCTTATTCCGACTGTTGCACTTGGGGTTTGAATCCGCCCTTACTTTCTTTTGGCGAAGCAAAAGAAAGTGAGTTGCTGCCGGCAACCCCGGCCAGCAGATCTCAGAAGAAACAGCCTGCCGCCGGGCAACCCAACCCCGGCGCCCTCAGCAGAGAGAACAGACCCCCCAACCCCAATTCCGAAAACAGAGTGGTGAATCCCCACCTGTTCGAGTCAATCGCTTTCAACCTTTCTCCTTACAGTTTTCCCCAAAGACCGTCTTTGCCGACGACCGGCGGCCGCCCATGCCCGGCGCGACCGCCAGCCAGCCTTTCTTGCAGGCGCCGCCCAGCGGCAACCGCGGGAAGGGCCGGGTGGCAAGACAGGCCGGTGCCACCCAGAGCGCCAAGAGACAACCCTAGCCACAACCGGATCGACCATCGCCATGCCAGAAAACAAATACCTCGTCAGAGCGCCGCTGCTGGACCCCAAACAACAGGTGGCAGGCTACAGGCTGGCCTGGCAGGGTTCGGCCCCTACCGACGCGCGGGAAGACGTGCGCCAGTTGCTGGACTTTGTGGGCGAGCGTGCCCAGGCGGCTGAGCTTGGTTTGCTGTTTCTCGATGCCGATCACGGCGTGCCGCCGGGCGGCCTGTCGGTCGGCCAGGCGCCGCCGAACACGGTGCTGATGCTGGACTGTGCCGACCTGGCGGAAGACTGCCTGGCCGGCATGGCCTCGATGCGTGAGCAAGGCCTGCGCCTGGCGCTGCGCGGCGCGGACCTGGCATTCATGGAAACACATGCCGAGACGCTGGTTCCCTTGGCCACGCACCTCGAACTGCCGCTGGGCCACCCGGATTTTGCGGCGCTCAGCAACCTGGCAAAGCAGGCCGAGCCGCCGCTGTCCGTGGTGGTGCAGGATTTCCCGGGCTGGCGCGAGTTCGACATGTCGGCCGCGCACGGCGTGGGTGGCTTCTTCCAGCAGCTGTGCACCACGCCGCGGCCCCAGAACAACGCGGGTGCCTTGAGCCCGCAGGCGATCTTCATCCTGCAGCTGATGCAGATGGTCCAGGAAAACGCCGACGTGCGGCACATCGAGGGCGTGCTCAAGCGCGACGCGGCGCTGTCGTACAAGCTCTTCCGCTACATCAACTCACCGGGCTTCGGCATCGAGGTCGAGATCGAATCGCTGCGCCACGCGGTGACCATGCTGGGCTACACCCCGCTGTTCCGCTGGCTGTCGGTGCTGCTGGCCACGACCAACACGGCGGGCTATTCCCACGCCCTGCTGCAGGCCGCCATCGTGCGCGGGCGTTTTGCCGAGCTGCTGGGCAAGGACTTGCTGCCGCGCGCCGAGGCCGAGCACCTGTTTTTTGTCGGCATGTTCTCGCTTCTGGACCAACTGCTGGGCATTCCGCTCGAAAAAGTGGTGAGCCAGATCCTGCTGCCCGAGCCGGTGGTGCAGGCGCTGGTCAGCCGCGAAGGGGTTTATGGGCCTTTCCTGCAGCTGGTGGAAGCCGGTGAGCAACGGAATGGGCGGATTGTGGAATTGGCTGAGGCGCTGTTTATGACGTCTACGCGCGTTAATCAGGCGCATCTGGCGGCGCTGGCATGGGCTCATACCGTCACCATTTAGCAGACAGAGCCGCTCAGAAACCCTCCTGGCGTTGTTGTGGCCGCCTTGCCGTGCCTTTAGCACTGTCTGCGGCGTCACGCCTAGCCAGGACCGCTTCGCTGGGTTTCTGAGCAGCTCTTGACCCTGCGGGTGCAAGTCGGGTGCGACCCCTTGTAGTGCCGGCGGTTCTGCCTCAGCGGATTGCCAAGCCATACCCAGAGAAGCGGGTGTTTTCTCATGCTTTTCGGCCCATGACGCAGAGCGCTGTCTTTGTACATTGAGCATGTCTCATTTGCCTGCTGCCAAGGCGCGCGCGTCGTGCGTGCGATGACCTGAAAACCTATGAATACACCTCTGCATGGCGCAACGGCCTCGTCGGCCGGTCCGGATTTCCTCCTGACGGACCATGATTTTTCGAAAATCCGCACGCTGATCCACCAGCGGGCCGGCATTGCCCTGAGCTCGCAAAAAAGGCAGATGGTCTACAGCCGGCTGGCGCGGCGCTTGCGCGAGTTGCGGCTGACGGAGTTCGCGACTTACCTGCGTTTCCTCGAGGCCGACCCGAATGGCGACGAGTGGCAGCAGTTCACCAATGCGCTGACCACCAACCTCACAGCCTTCTTCCGCGAAGCCCACCATTTCCCGGTGCTGGCCGAGCATGCGAAGAAATGCCCCAAGCCGCTGAGCGTTTGGTGCTCGGCCGCCTCCACGGGCGAGGAGCCGTATTCGATTGCCATGACCTTGATCGAGGCGCTGGGCGATCGCGCCGCGGGCGCTGCCGCCAGCGTGATGGCCACCGACATCGACACCCAGGTGCTGGCCAAGGCGCAGGCCGGGATCTTCACGATGGAGCAGGTCAGCAAGCTCTCGCCGGTGCGGCTCAAGCGCTTTTTCCTGAAGGGCGCGGGTGCGCAGGCCGGCAAGGTGCGGATCCGGCCCGAGGTCGCGGCCATGGTGAAGTTCGAGCAGCTGAACCTGCTCGACGCCAAGTGGGCGCTGCGCGAGCCTTTCGACGCGATCTTCTGCCGCAATGTGATGATCTATTTCGACAAGCCAACGCAGGGCCGCATCCTGCAGCGATTCGCGCCGCTGATGAAGCCGCACGGCCTGCTGTTCGCCGGGCATTCGGAAAACTTCTCGTTTGCCGGCGACATCCTGCGCCTCAAGGGCCAGACGGTGTACGAGCTGGTGGCGCCCGGCGCTAAAGCCGACAAAGCCTGGGAAGCCGCGCCATGACCGCGGCGCACCGGGAGACGGTGGCCACCCACCATTATTTCGACCGCGAGTTCGGCATCTCGGCGGTCAAGCTGCTGCCCGGCGAATACTTTGTGACCGCCAGCGACATGGTGCTGACCACGGTGCTGGGCTCCTGCGTCTCGGCCTGCGTGCGCGACACCACGGCCGGCATAGGCGGCATGAACCATTTCATGCTGCCCGAAGACGCCGACCCGTCCTCGCGCGGCGCGGCCGCCTCCATGCGCTACGGCGCCTACGCCATGGAGATGCTGCTCAACGAACTGTTTAAAGCCGGTGCCCGGCGCGAGCGGCTGGAGGCGAAAGTCTTCGGCGGCGGCGCGGTGCTGGCCAACATGACCTTGCTCAACATCGGCGAGCGCAATGCCGACTTTGTGCTGCGTTATCTGCAGATGGAACAGGTGCGCGTGGCCGCCCAGGACCTGCGCGGTAACTATCCGCGCCGCATCAACTACTTCCCGGCGAGCGGCAAGGTCACCATGCGCAAGCTGCGCCAGCAGGACGACGTGGCGCTGGTGCGCGACGAGGAACAGGCGCTGGCCGCCAACCTGAGCCGGCCGGCACGCCGCAGCAACGTCGAAATCTTCAATACCGACCTGGCCCGCAATGTGGCCAACAAGAATGCGTGGGCCCTATGAGCGTGAACAAGATCAAGGTGCTGTGCGTCGACGACTCGGCGCTGATACGCAGCCTGATGACCGAGATCATCAACAGCCAGCCCGACATGGTGGTGGTGGCCACGGCCTCGGACCCGCTGGTCGCGCGCGACCTGGTCAAGCAGCACAACCCCGACGTGATGACGCTGGACGTGGAAATGCCGCGCATGGACGGGCTGGAGTTCCTGGAGAAACTCATGCGCCTGCGGCCCATGCCGGTGGTCATGGTGTCCTCGCTGACCGAGCGCGGCTCGGAGGCCGCGCTGCGCGCGCTCGAACTGGGCGCCATCGACTTCGTGACCAAGCCGCGCCTGGGCATACGCGACGGCCTGCTGTCCTATACCGACCTGATCGCCGGCAAGATCCGCATCGCGGCGGCCGCCAAGCTGCTGCCGGCCCGGCGCCCGGCGCCCACGGGCGGCGCGGGCGGCGGCGAGGCGCCCCTGCTGCACAGCCCGCTGCTGAGCACCGAAAAACTCATCATCATCGGCGCCTCCACCGGCGGCACCGAAGCAATCCGCGAAGTGCTGCAGCCTCTGCCGCCCGACAGCCCGGCCATCCTGATCGCCCAGCACATGCCGGCGGGATTTACCAATTCCTTCGCGCAGCGCCTCAACGGCCTGTGCCGCATCAAGGTCTCCGAAGCCGTGCACGGCGAGCGTGTGCTGCCCGGCCATGCCTATATCGCGCCGGGCGGTTTCCATCTGTCGCTCACGCGCAGCGGCGCCAACTACATGGCCCAGGTCGACCAGGAGCCGCCGGTGAACCGGCACCGGCCCTCGGTCGACGTGCTGTTTGATTCGGCCGCGCGCCACGCCGGCAAGAACGCCATCGGCGTGATCCTGACCGGCATGGGCCGCGACGGCGCCGAGGGCCTGATGCGCATGCGCCAGGCGGGCGCGCACACGCTGGCGCAGGACGAGGCCAGCTGCGTGGTCTTTGGCATGCCGCGCGAGGCCATCGCGCTGGGCGCGGTGAACGAGGTGGTGCCGCTGCAGGAGATGAGCCAGCGCGTGCTGGCCCACCTGCGCTCCTTCGGGGAGCGGGCGAACCGGGTGTAGTGATTTTTTCGGGGCTTCCGGCCGGCGCTCTTTTCAAGCGTGGCGCTTTCCGGATGACATGTGTTTGAGCGTTGATCGTGAATATTGGAGTGAGTGAAGTGGTTGATAAAAACATCAAAATCCTGGTCGTGGATGACTTCCCGACCATGCGCCGGATTGTCCGCAATCTGCTCAAGGAACTGGAATTCGTCAATGTCGACGAGGCCGAGGACGGCGCCGCGGGCCTGGAGAAGGTCAAGGCCGGAAACTACGGCTTTGTGGTGTCCGACTGGAACATGCCCAACATGGACGGCCTGGCCATGCTGCAGGCCATACGCGCCGACCCGCAGTTCGTGAAGCTGCCGGTGCTCATGGTGACGGCCGAGGCCAAGAAGGAAAACATCATCGCGGCGGCCCAGGCCGGCGCCAACGGTTATGTGGTCAAGCCCTTCACCGCCGTGACGCTCGAAGAGAAGATCAACAAGATCTTCGAAAAAATCGAGAAGGAAGGCGCCTGATATGTCGCAAGAAGCACATCAACATCCCGTGCTCCATGCGGCGGCGGCCAGCGATTCGGCCGAACAGCTGGTCAACCGCATAGGCCATTTGACGCGCCAGATGCGCGAAGGCATGCGCGAGCTCGGGCTGGACAAAAGCATCGCGCGCGCCGCCGAGGCAATCCCCGACGCGCGCGACCGCCTGAGCTATGTGGCGCAGATGACCGAACGCGCGGCCGAAAGGGCGCTCAACGCCATCGACGTGGCCCAGCCCATCCAGGAGAATTTGTCGAAACAGGCGACGGCGCTGGGCAAGCGCTGGGACGTCTGGTTCGACAGCCCGCTGGAACTCGACGACGCGCGCGAACTCGTCAAGGACACGCGCGGCTACCTGGCCGACGCGCCGCAGCAGGCCAGCGCTACCAACGCCCAGCTCATGGAAATCATGATGGCCCAGGACTTCCAGGACCTGACCGGCCAGGTCATCAAGAAGATGATGGACGTGATCAAGGACATGGAGACGCAGCTGCTGCAGCTGCTGATCGACAACGCACCGCCTGAGAAGCGCCAGGATGCGGGGCATGGGCTGCTGAATGGGCCGCAGATCAAGATTGGGAATGCGGATGCGGTTGATGGGCAAGGGCAAGTAGACGACCTGCTCGCCAGCCTCGGGTTCTAGCCACTTCAAGCGCCGCTGGCCCCCATCCCAACCTTCCCCCAGAGGGGGAAGGAGTAAGCATCAGGCCCTTCCTATTACCCAAAGAACAGCCCGATACCCAGCCTATTTCCCTGATCGATTTCAGGTCTCCCCTCCAATAATTCTCAAGACAGGGCGCCCCTTGCGCCCGACGCTGCGGAGTATGGATGGCGGAAGAAAGTGATCTCGAAAAAACCGAACCGGCCTCGCCCCGGCGCCTGGAAAAGGCGCGCGAAGAAGGCCAGGTCGCGCGGTCGCGGGAGCTTGTCACCTTTGTCATGCTCACGACGGGCGTGGGCGGCCTGTGGATGCTGGGCGAGATGATGGGCGGGCACTTCAACAGCGCGCTGCGCAACGGCCTGCAGTTCGAGCGCGCCTCGGCCTTCGACCCCTCGCACATGATGAACCAGGCCGGCGGTGCGCTGCTGCATGCCGCGCAGGCGCTGCTGCCGGTGCTGCTGATGATGCTGGTGGCCGCGCTGGTGGCGCCCATGCTGCTGGGCGGCTGGCTGCTGTCGGCGCAGTCGCTGGCACCGAATTTCTCCAAGCTCAATCCCATCGCGGGCATAGGCCGCATGTTCTCGGTCGAGTCGCTGGCCGAACTCGCCAAGACATTGCTCAAGTCCCTGCTGGTGGGCGGTGTCGCCTGGTGGGTCATCGCCGACGACCTGGGCGCCATCATGGGCCTGATGCGCGAGCCCGCGCATGCCGCGCTGCCGCACACCCTGCACCTGGTGGCGGTGAGCTGCGCGCTGATCATCGCCTCGCTGCTGCTGGTGGCCGGCATCGACGTGCCCTACCAGCTCTGGAGCCACGCGCGCAAGCTGCGCATGTCGCGCGAGGACCTGCGCCAGGAGAACAAGGAAAGCGAGGGCGACCCGCACGTCAAGGCGCAGATACGCCGGCAGCAGCAACAGATGGCCAAGCGCCGCATGATGGCAGAGGTGCCCAAGGCCGACATCATCGTCACCAACCCCACGCACTTCGCCGTAGCCCTGAAGTACGTCGACAAGGACATGCGCGCGCCGCGCGTGATCGCCAAGGGAACCGACCTGGTGGCCCTGCGCATACGCGCCATGGCCGAAGAGCACAAGATCCCGGTGCTGGAAGCGCCGCCGCTGACGCGCGCGCTGTACCGCCACACCAAGCTTGGCGATGAAATCCCGGCGGCGCTGTACTCGGCCGTGGCCGAGGTGCTGGCCTGGGCCTACCAGCTGCAGCGCGCAGCCGAGGGCGGCGCCGTGCCGCCGCGCGCGCCGCGCGACCTGCCGGTGCCTGAGTCGCTCGATCCGCACACTGTGCAAGCCGCGCCTGCCACAACTGCCCTGCTGGGGAGCGCCGCATGACGCTGGTCGACGACCTGATGCGGCTGCCGCGCCAGATGATGGCCGGCGGCAAGGGCAAGGGCCTGGCCGGCCCGGTGCTGATCATCCTGATCCTCAGCATGATGGTGCTGCCGCTGCCACCGTTTTTGCTGGACCTGCTGTTCACCTTCAACATCGCGCTGTCCATCATGGTGCTGCTGGTCAGCATGTACACCATGAAGGCGCTGGACTTCGCGGCCTTCCCGGCCGTGCTGCTGTTCACCACCTTGCTGCGCCTGTCGCTCAACGTCGCCTCCACGCGCGTGGTGCTGATGGAAGGCCACACCGGGCCGGACGCGGCGGGCAAGGTCATCGAGGCCTTCGGCCACTTCCTGGTCGGCGGCAACTTCGCGGTCGGCGTGATGGTCTTCATCATCCTGGTGGTGATCAACTTCATGGTCATCACCAAGGGCGCGGGCCGTATCGCCGAGGTGGGCGCGCGCTTCACGCTGGACGCGATGCCGGGCAAGCAGATGGCCATCGACGCCGACCTCAACGCCGGCCTGATCGGCGAGGACGTGGCGCGCAAGCGCCGCGCCGAAGTCGCGCAGGAGGCCGACTTCTACGGCTCCATGGACGGCGCCAGCAAGTTCGTGCGCGGCGACGCCGTGGCCGGCCTGCTGATCCTGGTGATCAACATCATCGGCGGGCTGATCGTCGGCATGGCCCAGCACGGGCTGGATTTTTCGCAGGCGGCCACGACTTACACGCTGCTGGCCATCGGCGACGGCCTGGTCGCGCAGATCCCGGCGCTGGTGATCTCCACCGCGGCGGGTGTCATCGTCTCGCGCGTCACCACCGATGAGGACGTGGGCGGCCAGCTCACGGGCCAGCTGTTCGCGAACCCGCAGGTGCTGTTCCTRACGGCCGGCGTGATCGGCCTGATGGGCCTGATCCCGGGTATGCCCAACCTGGCCTTTTTGATCATCGCCGGCGGCCTGGTCTGGCTGGGGCGGCGCATCATGCGGCGCGCCGCCACGAGCGGGGCTACCGCCGCCGAAGCGCCGCCGCCGCCGGCCCCCGCCGAATCGCAGGAGGCCAGCTGGGACGACGTGGCGCTGGTCGACCCGTTGGGGCTGGAGGTCGGCTACCGGCTGATCTCGCTGGTCGACAAAAGCCAGAACGGCGAGCTGCTGGGCCGCATCAAAAGCATACGCAAGAAGTTCGCGCAGGACATCGGCTTCCTGGTGCCGGTGGTCCACATCCGCGACAACCTGGAGATCAAGCCCAATGCCTACGTGCTCAAGCTCAAGGGCGTGCAGATCGGCCAGGGCGAGGCCTTCCCGGGCCAGTGGATGGCGATCAACCCGGGCCAGGTCAGCGCCAGCCTGCCGGGCACGCAGACGCGCGACCCGGCCTTCGGCCTGCCCGCCGTCTGGATAGACAGCGGCCTGCGCGAGCAGGCGCAGATCTACGGCTACACCGTGGTCGACGCCAGCACCGTGGTGGCCACGCACCTGAATCACCTGATCCACGCACACGCGGCCGAGCTGCTGGGCCGGCAGGAAGTGCAGCAGCTGCTGGACCGCATCGCCAAGGAATCGCCCATGCTGGYGCAAGACCTGGTGCCCAAGACCCTGTCGCTCACGACGCTGCAGAAGGTGCTGCAGAACCTGCTCGACGAAAGCGTGCCGATACGCGACATGCGCACCATCCTCGACGTGCTGGCCGAGAACGCCCCCACGGTGAGCGACACCACCGAGCTGACCTCGCTGATACGCCTGGCGCTGTCGCGCGCCATCGTCCAGCATATTTTCCCGGGCGAGGAGGAACTGCAGGTCATTGGCCTGGACAGCTCGCTCGACCGCGTGCTGCTGCAGGCCCTGAGCAACAGCGCCGGCCTGGAGCCGGGCCTGGCCGACAGGCTGCTGCGCGAAGCCCAGCAGGCCATGGACCGGCAAGCCGGCCTGGGCCTGGCCCCCGTGCTGGTGGTGCAGCACCCATTGCGCGTGCTGCTGGCGCGCTTCCTGCGCCGCAGCCTGCCGCAACTCAAGGTGCTGTCGCACGCTGAGATACCCGACACCCGCACCATCAAAGTGACCGCCACGATTGGAGCCGCCCTGTGAACACCCCGAATTCCGCCGACGCCGCGACCACCTGCCAGGTCGTCGCGCCCTCCAGCCGCGAGGCGCTGCGCCTGGTGCGCGAACGCCTGGGCCCTGATGCCGTGGTGCTGTCGAACCGCGTGACGGCCGGGGGCGTGGAAGTTGTCGCGGCGCTGGAAGGCTTCGCTGTCGTGCCCGCCGCCGTGCCCGTCGCCGCTCCCGTTGCAGCAGCCGCGCCATCCCGGCCCATCAGCTCTCCGCCCGCAGCCGAAAGCGAGGCCGTGCTGCGCGAGATCCATTCCATGCGCGGCATGATCGAGGAGCAGCTCGCCGGCATAGCCTGGAACGACAAGCAGCGCCGTGACCCGGTGCGCGGCCATTTGCTGCGCACCTTGCTGGGCGCGGGCTTCAGCGCGCGCCTGGCGAAAGACATCCTGCAGGACCTGCCCACGGGCCAGAGCCACGCGCTCGGCATGGACTATGCGAAGGCCGAGCTCGCGCGCCGCATGCCGCTGCTCGAGGACGAAGGCGCGCTGCTCGACGAGGGCGGCGTGTATGCGCTCATGGGGCCGACCGGCGTGGGTAAGACCACCACCACCGCCAAGCTCGCGGCGCGCTGCGTGATGCGCTTCGGCGCCGACAAGCTGGCCCTGGTCACCACCGACAGCTACCGCATAGGCGCGTACGAGCAGCTGCGCATCTACGGCCAGATCCTGGGCGTGGCGGTGTACGCGGTGAAGGACGCGGCCGACCTGGATCGGGTGCTGGCCGGCCTGCGCGACAAACACATGGTGCTGATAGACACGGTGGGCATGAGCCAGCGCGACCGCGCCGTCGCCGGGCAGATCGCGATGCTCTGCGGGGCCAACCGCCCCGTCAAGCGCCTGCTGCTGCTCAATGCCTCCAGCCACGGCGACACCCTCAACGAAGTCGTGCAGGCCTACCGCCACGGCGAACGCCCTGCCGGCGACTGGGACCTGGCGGGCTGCATCTTCACCAAGGTCGACGAGGCCACGCACCCCGGCGCGCTGATCGACATGGCGATACGCCACCAGCTGCCGGTGCATTACATCTCCAGCGGCCAGAAAGTCCCCGAGCACCTGGTGCCGGCCGACGGCAAGGCCCTGGTCGACAGCGTGTTCCAGGCCGGCAGCCGCAGCGCACTGTTTGTGCCTGGCGAATCCGACCTCGCCGAAAACCCCGCAGCCGACGGCGATGCGGAGCGCGCGGCGGCGGAAGCCGCGAAGGCTGAAGAGGCCAGCGAACGCCTGCGCGCGCAATGCCGGCAGCTGATTCAGGCTCTCACGCACAACGCGCAGGAGCTTGCGGCCAACGCGGCCGCGCTGTCGCAGGGCGGCATAGGCTTTGAGGAAACCCGCGCGCTGTGGCGGCAGTTGTCCGCCCCCGCGGGCGCGGAGGGCGAAACAGCTGAGCAAGGCGAGCAGCGCGTGTCGCACGCGCTGAGCTTCCAGGCGATTGACGACGCCGCCGCGCTGTGCGGCGACTATGTGCTGGCCGTGGGGGGTGAAGCGCGCCTGGTTTCTCAAGAGGGTGAAGCACCGCAATCACTCGCCAGCACGCTGCTGCTGTCCGACCGCACGGGCCAGGTTTTTGCGGCGCCGCTGCAAGGCCCCGCCGATGCGCAGCAGCCGGCCGGCTGGGCGCTGCAACCCGCGCTCGACAAAACCGTGGTCCACCTGTTCGCGCGTGTGCCCGACGCCAAGCTGATCCGGCAGTGGCAGGACGAAGGGCGCGCCTGGGCGGCGGCAGGCAGTTCGGCGCTGCGCATCGTCGATGCGGACACCGGCGCGCGCGGCACGCTGGCCAGGCTGGCCGCGGGCCTTGCCTTCGGCACGGCGCTGCCCGTGGTCTACCGCAAGAAGGCGGCCTTCATGTCGGTGGCGGAGGCGCGCATCAGCCTGCGGCCCGAGCTGGACGACATGGCGCCGGGCACGCAGCCGCCCCTGCCGGTACTGCGCTGCGTGGTCAGGCGCATGGTCGATGCCGTGACCGGCAAGCTGCTGGCGCACAGCTATGTGCTGGCCGGCGAAGGCGTGCGCGCCCCGGCACGGCGCATGGCGCAGTGGCCCAGCTGGCGCAGCGCCGCCGAACCCTATTTCAAACTGCTGGGCCAGGGCATCGGCCAGATGGACGCGGCCGCCGTGCCGGCGCGCCGGCTGATCGCCGGCCAGGCTTGCGCCACGGTGTTCCTGCTGCAAGGCCTGCAGGACGGCTGGGCCGAGACGGCGCGGCGCGCGCTGGCGCAGCTGGCCGGTCGCGCGGTGCGCCCGGGCCGTCCGGTGCCGGCCGCCGTGCTCTTCGAAGGCCTGGGCAAGCTGTTGGTGCTGCTCGACGCGCTGGAATTGGAGGGGGTAGGCGAAGGCGTTGCGCCTTCGCCCGCGCCCCTGCCCGCGGCGCGAGGCTGAGGAACCCGCCGTGAAAAAACCGGTGAGCGACCAGGCCGACGGCCTCAGGCGCCTGATGGCGAACAGCCCGGGGCGGCTGCTGGCTTTTGTCGGCGCTGCGCCCGGCGTGGGCGTGAGCAGCGTCACCATGAACCTCGCGGCGGCGCTGGCCCGGCTGGGCCAGGACGTGCAGGTGATCGACGAGCGCGGCGATGCGCCGCCAGCTTATGCGCGCTTGCAGGGCCGGCTGGTGCTGGTCGATGCGCGGCTGGACGGCGAGGGCCTGCTCTCGCCGCTGGCCGCCCAGGCCGACGAGCTGGTGGTGGTGCTGCGGCCGCAGGTCGAGGCCATCACGGCCGCCTATGCCTGCATCAAGCGGCTGCAGCAGGCGCATGCCTTGCGGCGCATGCGCGTGCTGGTCAACCACGCGGCGGGCGCGAACGATGCCAGCCGCATCCTGGCCAACCTGGCCAGCGTCGCGAAGAGCTATCTCGCGCTGGCGCTGGAGCCGGCCGGCTGCATATGCGAGGACGTGCAATTGGCGCAGGCGCGCTGGCTCAACATGAGCGTGGTGGAAGCCTTCCCGGGCAGCCCTGCCGCGCTGGACGTGGACCGGCTTGCGGCGGACGTGCTGCGCTGGCCCGCGCCGCCCGGCGTGCCCGGCGTGACTGGCGAAGTGCCCGCCCGCCGGATGTCCCCGGCCGCTGCCTGACCCCCAGACCCTTCAAGAAGCAGGAGGCATCCCCTATGTCCATGTACACCCCCCAGGGAAAACTGGCCCAGTCCGCCCCGTCGGAGCTGCTGGCCCAGCACGCGCCGCTGGTGCGCAGGCTGGCGCTGCAGCTGATCGCCAGGCTGCCGGCCAGCGTTGAGCTGGACGACCTGATCCAGGTCGGCATGATGGGCCTGCTGGACGCGGCCGAAAAATACCAGGACGACCAGGGCGCGAAGTTCGAGACCTACGCGAGCCAGCGCATACGCGGTGCCATGCTCGACGAACTGCGCGCCAACGACTGGGTGTCGCGCGGCCTGCGCAAGTCCTCGCGCGGCGTCTCCATGGCGGTGCGCGCGCAGGAGCAGAAGCTGGGCCGCGCGCCCAATGAACGCGAGATCGCCCAGGAACTGGAACTGCCGCTGGAGGCCTACCAGCAGCTGCTGAATGAGATACACGGCTGCCAGCTCGTCTATTACGAGGACTTCGACCGCGGCGACGGCGAGAAGCGCGAGAACAATTTCCTGGACCGCCAGGACCACGGCGACCGCGTGCTGGCCGACGAACCGCTGACGCAGCTGCTGCAGGGCGACTTCCGGCGCCAGCTGGTGGCGGCCATAGGCGAGCTGCCCGAGCGCGAGCAGCTGTTGCTGAGCCTGTATTACGACGAAGAGCTGACCTTGCGCGAGATCGGTGCGGTGCTGGATGTGACCCAGTCGCGGGTCTGCCAGCTGCACAGCCAGGCTATCAGCCGGCTGCGGGCTAGCCTGGCCGCGTTGCTGGGGCTGGAGCCGGCGCCGGCGCCGCGCAAGTCCGCAGCGGTGGCCGCTGCTGCCCGCCCCCGGGTTGCGAGGGCTATGTCATGAGGCGCTTGCCCTCTGCTTAGGGTTGCTGGCCGGGGTTGCCGGCAGCAACTCACTTTCTTTTGCTTCGCCAAAAGAAAGTAAGGGCGGATTCAAGGACCAAGTGCAACACTTCCAATCCAAGAGGAGTTGCATGACAAGAACATATCGACAATTGAGTGCCGAAGAGCGAGGCACGGTAATGGGCATGAAGCTGCACAATTGCAGCATCCGCAAGATTGCCAGAGTGCTGGGCTGGG
>NZ_JBFUBY010000100.1:0-41967 GCF_056405515.1 Polaromonas sp. P1_G2 | reverse complement strand
AACAAATTAATATTAGGGCAAAGGCCAGTCTTGCGTCAAGTCAGGCACTGGCTCTTTTGACTATGAGAAACCCTAGGTCTCGCACCCGCGCGCCGACGTCGCGGTTTTCAGCGACATCGAGGATGAACCGGGCCGCCTGGCGACCTATGGAGGTGCCGTCGATACGCACCGTGCTCAGGGAGGGATGGGTGAAAGCAGCAAACGGGAGGTCCCCGAAACCCATGACCGCCACATCACCCGGAACAGACAGGCCCAATGCCTGGGCCTCGGTGATGACGCCGTGGGCAATGACGTCGGAACCACAAAAAACCACGTCAATATCAGGATGGCGCGCGCGCAGGTCGGCGAAACCGGCTCTGCCGTTGGCCAGCGATGAAGGCGCGGGCACGGTACAGACCGGGATGCCGTGCACGTCCAGTTCGGCCAGCCGCGCCTCAAATCCGGCGCGGCGGCGCATGGCGCGCTGGTCTTCCGCGATGACCACGCCTGGCCGGCGGAAGCCCTGGCCGTACAGGTAGTCCGCCACCGCCGCACCGACTTTCTCGTGGGAGAAGCCCACGATCATGTCGATGGGCGTGGGCGTGATGTCCCAGGTCTCGACGACGGGAATGCCCGAGGCCAGCAGGCGGCGGCGCCCTTCCGGCGAATGCATGATGCCGGTCAGCACGATGCCGTCGGGCCGCCGGCCGACGATGGCGTCTATCAGCGCATCCTCGCGCGCGCCGCTGTAGCCGCTTTGGCCCAGAATCAACTGGCAGCCGGCCTCGGCCAGCGCGTCGGTCAGCGCCTGTATGGTTTCCAGGAACACCGGGCCGGCGATGGTCGGCACCAGCGCCGCCACCAGCCGGCTGCGGTTGGAGGCCAGGCCGCCGGCGATCAGGTTGGGCACATAGCCGCTGCGCGAAATCGCGCCGCGCACGCGCTCCAGGGTTGCGGGCGACACGGCCGCCGGCGTGTTGAGCGCGCGCGACACCGTGATGGCCGACACGCCGGCCAGGCTGGCCACGTCGCTGAGGGTGATGCCGCCGGTTCCGGGGCGCGGGGCACGCTTGGCCTTGCGCAGCGTCTCTGTGGGTGACTTCATGCCCGGATGTTAACGCTAACTTTTGGCTGCGGGGTTCTTTTCATCGAAAGGTGCCGGACATGACTTCCATCGGGAAAGCATGCCTCAGTACAGGTGCAAGGCCAGGTTCAAAAAGAAGCTGCGACGACCTGCTGATGGCCGGTGATGCCTGGTGCTCTTGCTCCTTCCCCCGCTGGGGGAAGGCTGGGATGGGGGCCGGCGGTGGCTGATGGTTCGCCGTGCTTGTTCGAAGGCTGCTGGCCCCCACCCCTACCCTCCCCCAGCGGGGGAGGGAGCTGAATCGGGAGGGAGTTAATCGTGGTTTTTGGCCCTGGCCCGATGCTAGTCCGCGCCCAGGCCGAAGTGCCGCCTGAAGGCCTCGCAAAATTCCGCGGTCCCGCTGAGGGACAAGGTCAGCGTGTGCCGCGGCTTGCCGRTCGGGCCCGCCTGGACTGACAACCGGCGCGCCGCCTCGTCATAGTGCAAAGCCTCGGGCGCCGTCAGCTCCTGCATGCCATGCAGGTCGTAGTCCCAGTCAAAACCGTCTTCGAGCGGGCCGCGCCGTCCGGCAAATTCCGCGTGGGCCCAGCCCAGCACCTGGACGGCCTCGGCATGGACGGCCGCCACCTGCTCCGGCCAGGTGGAGGCCATGGCCTCCAGCGTGCCCGTGCCGTCGCTACCTTCCGCGTAATCGAAGTGAAGATAGTCCAGGCTCAAGGGCGCGTGCTCAATGCTCAGTAGGTGCCCGGATAGGCCCCGCCGTCGGCCAGCACGTTCTGCCCCGTCATGTAGGCGGCATGCGTGCTGCACAGGAAGGCGCAGATGGCGCCGAACTCTTCGGGCGTGCCGAAGCGCTGGGCCGGGATGTTCTTGAGGCGCGCGTCCATGATGGCTTCCAGCGGCTGGCCGGTTTTTTGCGCCGCGCCGCTCATGGTGCCGCGCAGGCGGTCGGTGTCGAAAGCGCCCGGCAGCAGGTTGTTGATGGTGACGCCTTGCGCCGCGAGCTTGGTGCGCGCCACGCCGGCCACGAAGCCGGTCAGGCCGCTGCGCGCGCCGTTGGACAGGCCCAGGATGTCGATGGGCGACTTGACCGAACTGGAAGTGATGTTGACGATGCGCCCGAAGCCGCGCGCCGCCATGCCGTCGACCGTGGCCTTGATGAGCTCGATCGGGGTCAGCATATTGGCGTCCACCGCCTTGAGCCAGGCGTCGCGGTCCCAGTCGCGGAAGTCGCCGGGCGGCGGGCCGCCGGCATTGGTCACCACGATGTCGAAATCCTTGCGCAGCGCGAACACCGCGGCCCGGCCTTCGGGCGTGGTGATGTCGGCGGCGACGTACTGGACGCCGGTGCCTGCGGGTTTGCCCTTGTCCGCCTTCAGTTTTTCAGCCGCGGCCTTCAGCGTTTCCTCGCCGCGCGCCACGATCAGCACATTGACGCCTTCGCGCACCAGCGCCTCGGCGCAACCCAGTCCCAAACCTTTGCTGGCGCCGCAGACCAGCGCCCATTTGCCTGCAATACCCAAATCCATAATAATTCCTCATTACAACCACGGGGGAGAGCGGCTCATGATACTGAGTAAATACAAAATACAGGCGGGGATGGTTATCGCCCCCCTGCTCACATCCATGCTGGTTTTCAGCGCCGCTGCACAGGCCCAGCCGCAAGGCGAGGCGGTGCTGATCAAGCGCGAGGCGCAAGGGGGGCGCCGCCGGCGGCGCGCTGCGCAGCCTCTCGAGCTTTTTCAACAAGGGCAGCGCGCAGGCGCCCTCGAGCACGGTCTCCACCTCCACCGTCGGCATACGCGGACTGGGTGCCGAAGACCTGGCCAACGCGCAGCCGAATGTGGCGGCCGTGGCGCAGGCCGACGCCAACCGCGCGAATGCCGCGCAGGCCCGGCAGTTCGCCGGCAGCGCCTCGCTGAACAGCCGGCAGGTCGAGCCCCTGCCCACACCCGCCCCGCCGGCCCCCGCGCCCGGCAGCGCACCGGCCGAGCAGTACGGCCGCTGAGCCGCCACAAGACAACAAGAGGCCACGCCATGAACCTTCACCACTTCCCAAAGCCCGCACGCCATGCGGCCTGTGCCCTGGCCCTGCTGGCCGGCCTGCTCCCGCTCGGCGCCCACGCCCAGGATGCCGGCAAGGCGCTGGGCGGCCTGTTCCAGTCGCTGATTCGCCCCAACCAGCCCGCGCAGCCGGCGCAGGCACAACCCAATTCGGCGGCCGGCCTGGCCGGCGCGCTGCTGGGCGCCGGCCTCACGCCGGGCGGGCAGCAGGCGGCCCAGGGCGGCGACCTGTTCAAGCTGCTGTCGCAGTCGCTGGATCAGATCGACGAACCGCGCGAAATCCAGATCGGCCAGCAACTGGCCGCCGTGCTGCTCGGCAGCAAGCCGCTTTATCCCGACATGGCCATGCAGCGCTACCTCAACCAGCTGGGCCGCTGGATCAGCCTGCAGTCCTCGCGCCCCGACCTGCCCTGGACCTTCGCCATCCTCGACGATCCCGGCTTCAATGCCTTCGCCACGCCGGGCGGTTATGTCTTCGTCACCAAGGGACTGATGGACCGCGTCGCCGACGAGGGCGAGCTGGCCGGCATCCTGGCCCATGAAATCACCCACGTCACGGCCAAGCACCACCTGATCGCGCTGAACAAGAGCGCGCGCGCCGGCCTGCTGACCCAGGTCATCGGTTCGCAGCTCAAGAACGACCTGGGCGGCATGGTGTCCTCGCAGCTGCTGGCGCTGGGCCGCAACATGTACACCAAGGGCCTGGACCAGCAGGACGAATTCGACGCCGACCGCACCGGCGTGGCCCTGGCCACGCGCGCCGGCTTCGACCCCTACGGCCTGGTGGGGGTGCTGCAGCAGTTGCGCACCGCCGCGCCCGACGACGCGCTGTTCGCCCTGTCGCTGAGCACGCATCCACCGGCACAAACCCGCCTGAACCAGCTCGAGCAAGCCATGGGCACTCGGCTGGACGCCTATGCGGGGCAGCCTGCCGTCACCGTGGCGCAGCGCCTGGGCGCCGCAAACCGCCGGCCTACGGCACAGGCGCCGGCAGCAGGGAAAGCCCCCACCAAAAAATAGGCTGACAATCCGGCTCTGATTCACGGGCAGGACAAAGGGCGGTATGGAATTCTGGAGCCGGCTGGGTAAGCTGGGTAAGCAACAAAAGGCGGAGGAACGAAGCGTCGCGGGTCAACAGCCGCCGCCTCCCGTCGGCGCGGCCGGTTCCGCCGAGCTCAAAAAACAGGGCAACGCGCTGCTGGCCAGGGGCGATCTGCCGGGGGCCGGCTTGCGCTACCGCGCCGCCACCCTGGCGGACCCGCATGACGCGGCAGCCTTCGTCAACCTGGGTTACGTCCTTTGCGAACAGCAGGACTTCCGCGAAGCGCGGCTTGCGCTCGAACAGGCGCTGGTTCTCGATCCGTCCCAGTTCGACGCTCATTTCATGCTGGCGACCCTGGCGCAAGACCAGGGCGACATGGCCCTGGCGGCCTCCCACCTTCGGGAGGTCCTGCGCCTTCGGCCCGACTTCGACTTCATGACGCAGGCGTCCTACGAAGGCCAGTACGACAAAACGGTTGAGCGCTACAAGGCCATCCTGGAAATAGACCCTCACAATGCCCCGGCGCACTGGGGCCTGGGATTCGCCAGCCTGCTGCTGGGTGACTACGAACGGGGCTGGACGGAATGGGAGTGGCGCTCCAAGGTGAGCCACGGCGCCTACGACCGCCACTTTGCCCAGCCGCTGTGGCTCGGGGCCGAACCGGTCGCGGGAAAAACCGTCCTGCTCCATTTCGAATACGGTTACGGCGACACCCTGCAGTTCTGCCGATACGCGGCCGATGTCGCCGCGCTGGGCGCGCGCGTGGTCATGCAGGTGCAGCGCGGGCTTGGCGGGCTGCTCTCGGGCCTGGCCCCCGGCGTGCTCATCGTTGAAGAGGGCGAGCCGCTGCCGGCGTTTGATCTCCACTGCCCATTGATGAGCCTTCCGCTGGCGCTCGGCCTCCACACCCGGGAAATCGTGACGGCGCCCGGCCCGTACCTGCGGGCCGCACCCGAGCGTGTCGAACGCTGGCGCAAGCGGATGGACTCCCCCGGCATGCCGGCCCCGCGCATAGGCATCGTCTGTTCCGGCAATCTCGCGCACAGGCGCGACCAGCAACGCTCCATTCCCATGGGCCACTTTTTGCGCGCCCTGCCGGACGACATGAACGCGGTATGCCTCCAGCCCGATTTACGCGAAACCGACGCGGCGGCGCTCGAGGCCGACGGCCGTGTCAGCTTCCCGGGCCGGGAGCTGGCCGATTTCGCGGACACCGCCGCACTCATTTCCACGCTGGACCTGGTCATCAGCGTGGACACCAGCACCGCGCACCTGGCCGGAGCCCTGGGCAAACCGGTCTGGATCCTGCTGCCCCATGCGCCGGACTGGCGCTGGCTGCTCCAGCGCGAGGACAGCCCCTGGTATCCCGGCGCGCGACTGTTCAGGCAGGACAGGCCCGATGATTGGAGCGCTCCCCTGGACAGGGTCAGGCAAGCATTGAGCCGAATGCGTGAGCACTCCACGACGCCACGGTAAAGGACCGTGGAGCCAGCATCCCCCATCAGCAGGGGCCGCGGAACCGGCTTTGCCGGGCCGCAGGCGCAGCGGCCCCCTCGGGGGGCAGCGACCCACACGCAGTGGGGGAACGTGGGGGCTATCTCTGGCTATCTAGTTCTGGTGAAGACAAAGATGCCGGCGATGACAAGCACAGTCCCCGCCGCTACCCAGGCAGTGAACGGCTCACCGAGGATCAGCACGCCCATCAGGATGGTGGACATGGGCCCCACCATGCCGGTCTGCGCGGCCATGCCGGCGCCTATGCGCTCGATGGCCATCATCACCATGAGCACCGGCACCGCGGTGCACAGCGTGGCATTGAGCAGCGACAGCCAGATCACCTCGGGCGCGACGGCGGCCGCGCTCAGCGGACGCAGCAGCACGAACTGCAGCAGGCAGCACAGGCAGGCCACCGTCGTCGCCAGCCCCACCAGGCGCAGCGCGCCCAGGCGCCTGACCATCTCGCCGCTGTAGACCAGGTAGAGCGCGTAGCTCACCGCGCTCAGGAACACCAGCAGCGCACCCCAGGCCGCATCCGAGCCTTGCAGTGTGATCTCGTGGCCGAACACCAGCACCACGCCGCAGTAGCTGATGGCCATGCCGATGATTTGCGGCGCCTTGACGCGGCGCTTGTACATCACCAGGCCCAGCAGCAGCACCAGCGTCGGGTTGAGGTAGAGGATCAGGCGTTCGAGCGAGGCGCTGATGAAGGCCAGCCCCGCGAAGTCCAGGAAGCTCGCGAGGTAGTAGCCCGTGAAGCCCAGCCACAACACGCCCAGCCAGTCCTTGCGTGTCAACGGCGCCTTGCCGCGACTGGCCCACCAGGCCATCACCGCGAAGATCGGCAGCGCGAACAGCATGCGGTACATGATCAGCGTGACCGCGTCCACGCCGTAGCGGTAGGCCAGCTTGACGATGATGGCCTTGCCGCTGAAGGCGATGGCGCCCAAGGTCGCCAGCAGCAGGCCGGTCGCGAGGCTTTTGGGGGCGGCCGCAGGGGCGGGAGCGTCGGGTGGAGAACTCAAAATCGCCCGCTTAAAAACCCACGGCCTGGCCGTCGCGCCGCGCATCGCTGGCCGCCACGTAGCCTTCGGCCTGGGGGTTGCCGGCGCGCCAGATGAACTGGCCCGCGCCGAAATCCTGGTAGGAATCGTTGATGACTTCCACGCGGTGGCCGCGCTCGGCCAGGCCCTGCACGGTGCGCGCGTCCATCGCGGCCTCGACGTTGATCTCCATGCCGGCGTTGTAGCGCCAGCGCGGCGCGTCGCAGGCGGCCTGCGGGTTCTGGCCGTAGTCCAGCATGCGCACCAGGGTCTGCATATGGCCCTGCGGCTGCATGTTGGCGCCCATCACGCCGTAGCTCATCACAGGCTGGCCGTCCTTGCTCAGGAAAGCCGGGATGATGGTGTGGAAGGGGCGCTTGCCCGGCGCGACCTGGTTGGCGCCCGGCTGCAGGCTGAAGCCGTGGCCGCGGTTCTGCAGGCTGATGCCGAATTCCGGCTCCACGCAGCCCGAGCCGAAGCCCATGTAGTTGCTCTGGATGAAGCTCACCATCATGCCGTTCTCGTCGGCCGCCGTGAGGTAAATCGTGCCGCCCTTGACGGGGTTGCCCGCGCCAAAGTCCTGTGCCTTTTTCATGTTGATGAGTTTGGCACGGGATGCGAGGTAGGCGTCATCGAGCATTTGCTCGGCCGTCACCGCCATTGACGAAGGCTCGGCCACATACTTATAGGTGTCGGCGAAGGCGAGCTTCATGGCCTCGATCTGCAAATGCTGGGAATCCACGCCGTCCACCGGCAGGCCCGCCACGTCGAACTTGTCCAGGATGCCCAGCGCGATCAGCGCGGCGATGCCCTGGCCGTTGGGCGGGATCTCGTGCAGGGTGTAGCCGCGGTAGTCCTTGCCGATAGGCTTGACCCATTCCGGCTTGTAGCGCTCAAAATCTTTGGCCGTGATGCTGCCGCCGTTCTGCGCGGAGAATTTTTCAATCGCGTTTGCAATGGCGCCGCCGTAGTAAGCGCTGCCTTTGGTCTCGGCGATGGCACGCAAGGCCTTGGCCGCGGCCTTGAACTGGAACAGCTCGCCGACATTCGGCGCGCGCCCCCAAGGCAGGAAGGACTGCGCGAAGCCCGGCAGCGACTTCAACTCATCCGTAGCGGCCGCCCACTTCTGCTGCACCACGGTCGGCAGCAGGTAGCCGCGTTCGGCGATCTCGATGGCCGGCTCCATCAGGTCGGCAAAAGGCAGCTTGCCGAAACGCTCGCTCATCGCCATCCAGCTGGCGACCGCGCCCGGCACGGTGACCGAATCCATGCCGCGCTTGGGCGGCGTGGCGGCGTCCGCACCGTACTTGCGGCTGAAGTAGTCCGGTGTCCAGCTCTGCGGTGCACGGCCCGAGGCATTGAGTCCGTGCAGTTCCTTGCCATCCCACAGCAGGCAGAAGGCGTCGCTGCCCAGGCCATTGCTCACCGGCTCGACGATGGTCATGGCCGCCGCGGCCGCAATGGCCGCGTCCACCGCGTTGCCGCCCTTGAGCAGCATGCGCAGGCCGGCTTGCGCGCCCAGCGGGTGCGAGGTCGAGACCACGTTGCGCGCGAACAGCGGCAGCCGGGTGGAGGTGTAGGGATTGCTGTAATTGAAGTTCATGATGGGATGACCTGGTGAGGGCAAACAAAGAGCGGCCGCACGCCGCCAGCCCGAAGAGCGAAGAGCGATGACGCGCCGGCCTCGGGCAGGCCCGGCGCGCTCAAGGGAATCAATCAGCCGTGATTTTCCGCTCGGCGATGATTTTTTTCCACTTGGCGGTATCCGCCTTGACCATGGCCGCGAAGGCCGCCGGGCTGCCGCCCGTGGGCTCCGCGCCCAGCCGGGCGAAGCGGTCCTTCACGTCGGCCTCGGCCAGCGCGGCATTGACGGCCTGGTTGACCTTGGCCGCCAGCTCCTGCGGCAGGCCCTTGGGGCCGTACACGCCGAACCAGGTGACCGATTCAAAGCCCGGCAGGGTTTCCGACACCGTCGGCATGTCGGGCGCCAGCGAGGTGCGCTTGAGCGTGGTGACCGCCAGCGCCCGCAGCTTGCCGTCCCGGACATGCGGCATGCCGGTGACGAAGGAATCGAACAGCACGTCGACCTTGCCGCTGATCAGGTCCGGCATGGCCAGCGCCGTGCCGCGGTAGGGTATGTGCAGGATGAAGGTGCCCGACTGGGCCTTGAAATACTCGCTCGTCAGGTGGACGATGGTGCCGTTGCCGCTGGAGGCGTAGTTCAGGCGCCCCGGATTCTTGCGCGCGTGGTCTATGAACTCCTTCATGTTTTTTGACGGCGAGGAATTGGGCACCAGCACCACGTTGGGCGAGCTCGCCACATAGGCGATGGGTGTGAAGTCGGTGTCGGCGTTGTAGGGGATTTTCGGGTTGATGGCCGGGCCTATGCTGTGTGTGCTCGAGGTCGCCAGCAACAGCGTGTAGCCGTCGGCGGGCGACTTGGAGGCCGCATCGGCGCCTATGGTGCCGCCCGCGCCCGGCCGGTTGTCGACCACCACCGTCTGGCCGATTTTCTCGCCCAGCTTTTGCGACAGCGCGCGCGCCAGGATGTCGGTCGCGCCGCCAGCCGGGAAAGGCACGATCATGCGGATGGGCTTGGAGGGATAGGCCTGGGCCATGGCGGGCCCGCTGAACGCGGTGGCTAACACCGAGGTAAAAGCCGCCGCGAACTGAATGATATGTTTACGTTTCATTCAGCGATTGTGCAACGGTTTTGGAGGCCGATTACGCTGCGAACAGGCAAAACAAAAGGCACCCGAAGGTGCCTTTTGCATGGACGGAGCCGGAGCTCCGAAAGGGTTCGCGATCACTCCTCAACGAAGGCTTCCTCGCGCTTGTTCTTGACCGAGGGCAGCAGCACGATGATCAGCAGCAGCAGGGCGGCGCCCAGCAGGCCGGCCGACAGCGGACGCGTGACGAACACGCTCCAGTCGCCGCGCGACAGCAACAGGGCCCGGCGCAGGTTTTCTTCCATCATGGGGCCCAGGATGAAKCCCAGCAGCAAGGGCGCGGGTTCGCAGCCCAGCTTGACGAACAGGTAGCCGATCACGCCGAAGATGCCGACCATCCAGATGTCGAAGGTGTTGTTGTTGGTCGAATACACGCCGATCGCGCAGAACAGCACGATGGCCGGGAACAGGTAGCGGTAAGGCACGGTCAGCAGCTTGATCCACATGCCGATCAGCGGCAGGTTCAGGATGATCAGCATCGCGTTGCCGATCCACATCGAGGCGATCAGGCCCCAGAACAGTTCGGGGTTGCTGGTCATGACCTGCGGGCCGGGCTGGATGTTGTGGATCGTCATGGCGCCCACCATCAGGGCCATCACGGCGTTGGGCGGGATGCCCAGCGTCAGCAGCGGGATGAAGGAAGTCTGCGCGCCGGCGTTGTTGGCCGACTCGGGCGCGGCCACGCCGCGGATGTTGCCCTGGCCGAATGGCACTTCGCCCGGTTTCATCCTGATCTTCTTTTCCAGCGCGTAGGCCGCGAAGGCCGCCAGCAAGGCGCCGCCGCCCGGCAAAATACCGAGCGCCGAGCCCAGGAAAGTGCCGCGCAACACGGCGGGCAGCATGTCCTTGAAATCCTGCTTGGTCGGGAACAGGCCCGAAACCTTGGCCGTGAACACTTCGCGCTCATGCTCGGGTTGCGCCAGGTTGCTGATGATTTCGCCGTAACCGAACACGCCCATGGCGATGGTCACAAAGCCGATGCCGTCGGTCAGTTCGGGCACGTCAAAGCTGAAGCGTGCGACACCGGAGTTCACGTCGGTGCCGACCAGGCCGAGCAGCAGGCCCAGCACGATCATCGCGATGGCCTTGAGCAGCGAGCCCGAAGCCAGCACCACGGCGCCGATCAGGCCCAGCACCATCAGCGCGAAGTATTCGGCGGGGCCGAACTTGAAGGCCAGTTCGGTCAGCGGCGGCGCGAAGGCCGCCAAAATCAGCGTACCCACGCAACCGGCAAAGAAGGAACCCAGGCCGGCCGCGGCCAGCGCCGGGCCCGCTCGCCCTTTTCGGGCCATCTGGTAGCCGTCGATACAGGTGACCACCGACGAGGATTCTCCCGGCAGGTTGACCAGGATGGCGGTGGTGGAGCCGCCGTACTGGGCGCCGTAGTAAATACCGGCCAGCATGATCAGCGCCGACACGGGCGGCAGTGCATAGGTGGCGGGCAGCAGCATGGCGATGGTGGCAACCGGGCCGATGCCCGGCAGCACGCCGATCAGCGTGCCCAGCAGGCAGCCGATAAAGGCATACACCAGGTTGATGGGCGTGAACGCCACGCCAAAACCCAGCGAGAGATTTGCAATCAGATCCATTTTTTATATCTCCTTAGCCGATGAAGAAAGGCCACACCGGGAACTGCAGCTTGAGCAGGACGACAAAGGCGAGGTAACTGCCGATGGCCAACACGGTCGCAAGGATGAAGGTGTTTTTGACTTTCCAGCCGGCTTCGGCCATGCTGGAAATAAAGGTGAGCGCGTAGATCGCGACGATCATGCCCATGGGGGGTAGCTTGATGCTGGGCAGGCCGCCCAGCAGGACGCCGAAGATCAGGTTGGCCAGGATGATGTAGGCCAGCGGCTTCCAGGCCCATTTGCCGATCTTGTCACCGCCCTCGGTTTCGACGACCAGCGACTTGAAGGTGATGCCGGCGCCCAGGAGGGCCATCAGCACGCCCAGCATCAGCGGGAAATAGCCGGGGCCCATGCGGGCGCCCTCGCCCACGTTGTAGGTGGTAGCCCCCCATGCGAACGCCACACCGACGCCCATGAACATGAGGCCGGAGAAAAAGTCTTTCTGACTCTTGATATTCACGGCTGTCTCCTCAATACGTACATAAAAGTAAAAGAAAGAATCGCTGGATTGTGCATTCAATCCCCCAGGCCCGACATGTGGCTTTCACTTACCTTTCATCAATCTTTCACTTACCCCTCACTTACATGAAAGCAGGGTGCCCTGAAAGAGTGCTGAAAATCCGTGAAAACCCGCAGTCCAGGACCTGTTTACGGCCAGAACAGGCACCGTATTGAGGCCCCTGAACAATTTCAAAGAGCCGTTCACAAAACCCAGCGAAGCGGTCCTGGCTAGGCGCACCGCCGCAGACAGTGCTACAGCACGGCAAGGCGGTGCAACAACGCCAGGAGGGTTTTGTGAGCGGCTCTCAGGATAAGGGTGGGGTGGAGGCCAAAATTTCGTCGATGGTGGTCAGGCCTTCCGCCACTTTCAGCGCGCCCGCCAGCCGAAGCGGGCGCATGCCTTCGCTGACCGCCTGGCGGCGCAGTGCATCGATGTTCGGCTCCTTGGAGACCTTTTCCTTGAAGCCCTCGGTGACCGTCAGCAATTCATAGAGGCCCATGCGGCCCCGGAAACCCGTCATGCGGCAGTCCACGCAGCCCACCGGTTTGTAGGGCCGGTAGCCGCCGCTGATTTGCCAGGGCTTGACCAGTTCGGCCAGAGTCTCGCGCGCGGCGCTCTCGTCGGGTTCGCGGCAGCTGGGGCACAGGGTGCGCACCAGCCGCTGGGCCAGCACGCCCAGCATGGTGGCATTGATCAGGTAAGAAGGAACGCCGAGTTCCATCATGCGCGAGACCGCCGACGGCGCGTCGTTGGTGTGCAGCGTGCTGAACACCAGGTGGCCGGTGAGCGCCGCCTGCACCGCCATCTCGGCGGTCTGCAGGTCGCGGATCTCGCCCACCATGATGATGTCCGGGTCCTGCCGCATCAACGCGCGCAGGCCCTCGGGGAAATCAAAATCCAGGTGCGCCTGCACCTGCGTCTGGTTGAAGGAGGCCTCGATCATCTCGATCGGGTCCTCGATGGTGCTGACGTTGACTTCCTCGGTGGCCAGGCGCTTGAGCGTGGAATACAGCGTGGTGGTCTTGCCCGAGCCGGTCGGCCCGGTGACCAGGATGATGCCGTGCGGCCGCTTGACCAGGCTTTCCCAGCGGTCGGCGTCGTGCTGCGAAAAGCCCAGCGCGTCGAGGTTCTTCACCGTGGTGTCCGGGTCGAAGATCCGCATCACCATTTTTTCGCCGAAAGCCGTGGGCAGCGTCGACAGGCGCATTTCGATTTCGTCGCCGCGCGGGTTGCGCGTCTTGATGCGGCCGTCCTGCGGGCGGCGCTTTTCCACCACGTCCATGCGGCCCAGCAGCTTGATGCGCGCCGTCATGGCGTTGTGCACGCCCATGGGCAGCTGGTAGACCGGGTGCAGCACGCCGTCGATGCGGAAACGGATCACGCCCTGCTCGCGGCGCGGCTCCAGGTGGATGTCGCTGGCGCGCTGGTCGAAGGCGTACTGCCAGAGCCAGTCCACCACCTGCACCACGCCCTGGTCGTTGGCATCCAGCTGCTTGTTGCTCTTGTTGAGCTCCACCAGCTGCTCGAAACTCGCCGAGCCCGATGCGCTGCCCGATTTGACCGCCGCCTTGACCGATTTGGCCAGCGCGAAAAACTCGGCCGTGAACTTGGTGATCTCCTGCGGGCTGGCCACCACCAGGCGCACGCTGCGCTTGGCCTGGCGCTCGACTTCCTGCACCCAGTCGGTGATAAAGGGTTCGGAGGTGGCGATCACCACCTCGCTGGGCGTCACCTGCACCGGCAGCACCTTGTGGCGCTCCGCATACATGGCCGACATGGTGTCGGCCACCTTGCCCACGTCCACCTTGAGCGGGTCTATGCGCAGGTAGGCCAGGCCCGCCCGGCCCGCCAGCCATTGCGACATGGTCTCGATGTCCAGTGGCTTGCCGTCGGCCAGCCGTGTCATGCCGACGCTGGCCAGCCGCATCAGCGGCGGCTGC
Source organism: Polaromonas sp. P1_G2 (assembly GCF_056405515.1). Classification (NCBI taxonomy): domain Bacteria; kingdom Pseudomonadati; phylum Pseudomonadota; class Betaproteobacteria; order Burkholderiales; family Comamonadaceae; genus Polaromonas; species Polaromonas sp. P1_G2. The sequence continues at coordinate 28,459 of NZ_JBFUBY010000100.1, read as the reverse complement.
GCGCTCTGCACCTGCGAGCAGCGCGCGATGGTGCGCTGCGCTTCGGCGGCACTGATCACGCCGTCGTCACTGAGCCATTCCACCAGGATGCGCCAGTCCAGGGGGCCGGCATGGCCTTTTTTCGCATGCGAATCACGGTGGGATTTGGGGTGGGTCACAGCGCTCATGGGTGGCACTGTACCCCATCCCTCGTGGCTTTTGCCACCCTGCCCGGCTTGCTTCTTAACCGAACCTTAAGCCACCGGCTTGAACAGCCGCAGCCACTTTTTGGCCGGCAGGTCCCAGCGCGACTCGATCACGCCGGCCTGCAGCAAGAGCGCGGCGCGCTCGGGCCGCGTGGGCTCGYGCTGCGCCAGCACCACGGTGTTGCCTTCGCGCGTCGGGGTGAAGGCCCACACTGCTTCAGGGCCGAAAGCTTCGGCGATCTTGGTCAGCGACTGCAGGTAGCTGGAATCGCGGCCGAAGAGGTTCACCGTCATCACGCCGTCCTCGGCCAACAGCGCGCGGCAGTCGGCGTAGAAATCGGCGCTGTCCAGCACCGGCGCGGCGGCCTCGTGGTCGTAGAGGTCCACGTGCAGCAGGTCCACCGTTCCATGGTGAGCCGGTTTCTTGATTTCAGCGGCGGCATCGGCCTCGATCACATGCAGCCGCAGGTCGTCGCGCGGCAGCTTGAACCAGACCCGGCAGGCCGTCACCACCTGCGGGTTGATCTCGACGGCCGTCACCTTCATGCGCAGCTTTTTGTAGCAGAACYTGGTCAGCGCGGCCGAGCCCAGGCCCAGCTGCATGGCGTGTTTCTTCGGCATGGCCGCCGCATCCATGAACAGCAGGCCCGCCATCATGCGCTGCACATATTCGAGCTCGATGTCGTAGGGCGCGTCGCGCAGCATGGAGCCCTGCACCCATTCGGTGCCCAGGTGCAGAAAGCGCACGTCGCCGTAGTCCGAGAAGTTGACCTCGGGCAATTCCATYGCCGCGCTCTCTTTGGCCATCGCTTTGGCCGTATCTTTTCTTTGCATCAAACCAGTCCGTGTTTTTCAAAAACTTCCCGCCAGGCCGCGAGTTTGCGCTCAAAACTCCAGGAGGCGTTCGCCGGGCTGGTTGAGGGTAACTTGTAGACCGGCAATCCCAGCGCCAGCGTGTGTCTTGAATGCTTGAAACTTTCGCCGCCGTTGTGGGCGATCGCTTCCAGCGCCGGGCACAGCCGGCGCAGGCCCGCGAGGTCGTTCACTTCGGCGTTGCGGATCGCGCTGTCCAGGCTGCCCTCGCGCTCGCAGGCCGCGTACACGTCCCACAGGCCCAGGCCTTTGGACAGCAGCCATTCAGTGCGGGCCTGGTAGCCATCAGGCCCTGCGTCCGCGGGGCCGGGAGGCCAGAGCGCCTTGAGGATTTTCCAGAAATGGTTTTGCGGGTGGCCGTAATACTGCTGCTGCGCCAGCGAGGCCGCGCCCGGGAAGCTGCCCAGGACCAGCAGGCGCGTATTGCTGGAGACCAGCGGCGCCAAGCCTTCCAGAGGCACCGCCTTCATGCGAGCAGCGCCCCAAGTTTGGGCAGCGCGTGCCGCGCATTGGCCGTGGTCGCGGCCGCCAGCGCGTCCGTGCCGATGCCACGCAGTTCCGCCACCTGCTGCGCGATGCGCGGCAGCTCGCCCGGCTCGTTGCGGCCTTGCGGCTTGCCGGCCTCGCGCTCGGCCGCCGTCGCATAGATCCAGTGCGGCGGGATGTCGGGTGAATCGGTTTCCATCACCAGCGCCTCCAGCGGCAGCTCGGCCGCCAGGCGCCTGAGCTGCAGCGCCGGCTCAAAGGTCACGGCGCCGCCGAAACCGAGCTTGAAGCCCAGCTTGAGGAACTCCTCCGCCTGCTGCGCGCTGCCGTTGAACGCATGGCCTATGCCGTGCCAGCCGCCTTCGGGCGCCAGATCACGCAGGTGCTTGAGCAGCTTGTCGGCCGAGCGCCGCACATGCAGGATCACCGGCAGGCCGTGCTTGCGCGCCAGCTTCAACTGCTCGCGGTAAAAGTGCTCCTGGCGCTCGCGCTGGGGGCTTTGCGTGAGCGCCGGCACGAAGTAGTCCAGGCCGATTTCACCGACCGCCACCAGCCGCGGGTCCTCACGCCTGAGCGCCAGCTCCGCGTCCAGCGCCTGCAGGTCCTCATCACGCGCCTGCGGCACGCACAGCGGGTGTATGCCCAAGGCATAGCTGTCCGAGAAGCGGTGCGCCAGCACACGCACCGCCTCAAAGTTGAACACCCCCACCGCCGGCAGCACGCAGTGCGCCACGCCGTTAGCGGCGGCCCGCGCGCGCACCTCGGCGACGTCGGCGGCCAGTTCCCCGGCGTCCAGGTGGCAATGCGTGTCTATCCAGAAAGTCATGGGGTGAGTAGAAGATAAGGACGATAAGTCGAAGATGGAAGAAAAAGTCGAGCTGACGCTCTCGAACAACGAAGAGATGATCTCCAAGCTGCGCGCCACCGGCGGCGCCGGCTTCGACCTGGCCCAGCCCTCGCAGGACCGCATCACCGGCCCGCAGCAGGAGTTCGGCATCTACAAGCCCATGGACCTCAGCAAGATCAAGTCCGATCTCTTCATCCCCTCCATGCTTGAGGCCACCAAAAAGAACACCACACTCGACGGCAAGGTCTACGGCCTGCCGCACATCTGGGGCACCGACGGCCTGGTCGTCAACACCAAGCTGGCCAAGATGGCCGACTACCCCGACCTCTGCAAGGCCGAGTTCAAGGGCAAGACCGCCGTGCGCCTGAAGCGCCCCACCCTGCTGGCCTTCGCCTTCGCCTCCGGCAAGGACCCCTTCGCGCTGTACAAGGACCCGAAAGCCTACGGCGCGCTGATGGACGAAGTCGGCAAGACCATGATCGCCTGCAAGGGCAACATCAAGTTCTACTGGGACAACAAGGACCAGCTGCTCAACGGCATGCGCGCCGGTGAAGTCGTGGGCGCCATGATGTGGGACACCGGCGGCTGGAAGCTCAATGGCGAGAAACCCGAGATCCAGTTCATCGCGCCCAAGTCCGGCGCCCTCGGCTGGATAGACACCTTCGCCATCCCCGCCAAGGGCCGCAACGATGCCGCCGCCTATGCCTGGATCAACTTCAACATGCGCCCTGAGATCGCCGCCAAGGTCGCGGGCTCGGCAGGCAACTTCACCGCCTCCAAGGGCGCCGACCAGCTGGCCGACCCCAAGCTCAAGGCCCAGTTCGCCGCCAGCTTCCCTGAAGCCGCGCTGAAAAACGTCAAGTGGTACCCCGCAGTGCCCGCCGGCATCGAGGACATCGAAGGCCGCGTGCTGGACCGCATCAAGGCAGCGCAGTAAACCGCCAACGCCGCGCCCACGGTGCACGCAGACCTGCAAGCCGAGCACGTCGGTAAAACCTACGCCGGCCAGCCCGCCGTGAAGGACCTGTCCTTCACGGTGGAGCGCGGCAGCTTTTTCTCCATCCTCGGCCCCTCGGGCTGCGGCAAGACCACGCTGCTGCGCATGATCGCCGGCTTTCTGTCGCCCGACGCGGGCCAGATCCACATCGGCGGCAAGCCCATGAATGGCGTGCCGCCCAACCAGCGGCCCGTCAACATGGTGTTCCAGCACCTGGCGCTGTTCCCCATGATGTCGGTCGGCGAGAACGTCGGCTACGGCCTGGCGCGGCGCGGCCTCTCGCGCACCGACATCGCCGCCAAGGTCGGCGCCATGCTGGAGCGCGTGAGCCTGCCCGGCATGCAGGACAAGCGCGTCGACCAGCTCTCCGGCGGGCAGCGCCAGCGCGTGGCCATCGCGCGCAGCCTGGTGCTCGAGCCCACGCTGCTGCTGCTCGACGAACCGCTGGGCGCGCTCGACCTGAAGCTGCGCGAGCACATGAAGGTCGAGCTCAAGCAGCTGCAGGCCGCCTTCGGCACCACCTTTGTCTACATCACGCACGACCAGTCCGAGGCCCTGGTGCTGTCCGACCACGTGGCGGTGATGAACGCCGGCAGCTTCGAGCAGGTGGGCACGCCGCAGCAGCTCTATTACCAGCCGCAAACCCCGTTTGTGGCCGGCTTTGTCGGCGCCAACAACAAGCTGGCCGCCAGCACCGGCGCGGCCGGCGCGGAGGCCGGCGCCGTGGTCGCGCTCACCACCGGCGACGGCCTGGCCCTGCGCGCCCGCGCTGCCGGCCGGCTGCAGCCCGAGCAGGCGGTGCAGGCCTTTGTACGGCCCGAGGCCATCAACCTGGCGCGCGACGCGACCGAGCTGCCGGCCAACCACACGGTCTACGCCGGCCAGGTCGAAAGCCTGTTGTTCGACGGCGCCAACTCGGCCGTGCTGCTGCGCGAGACTGCCAGCCGCACCGAGTTCCGCATCGCGCTGCCGCAGACCGGGCGCTTCGCCGACCTGCGCATCGGCGAGACGGTGGCTTTCAGCTTCGACCCCGAGCAGGCCGTCTGCTTCGGCAACAGCTAGGCCCGCCATGCAAGCCGCGGCCGTCCTGCCTTCCACTGGTGGTTCCGGGCAGTCGCAGGCCCGGCTGATCCTGTTGCTGCTGCTGGCGCCGGCCCTGGTCTGGCTAATCGGCCTGATCGTGCTGCCGCACATAGACCTCGCCGTGCTGTCGCTGCGCGAACGCATCGCACCGCGCCAGTACACGCCCAGCTTTGCGCAGTACCGCACCTTTGTCGAGGAGCCGCTGTACTGGCACACCTTTGTGCGCACGGCGCTGATGTCCATCCTGGCCACAGTCATCACGCTGCTGCTGGCCTTCCCGATTGCGTGGACGATTGCCAAACTGGTGCGCGGCCGCGCCAAGTCGCTGCTGCTGGTGATGTGCCTGATCCCCTTCTGGGTCAGCGAAACCGTGCGCACCCTGGGCTGGATGATTTTGCTGCGCGAATCCGGCGTGCTGCCCGCCGTGCTGGTGCAACTGGGCATCACGGCTGCGCCCGTCGAGCTGCTCTACCGCGACGCCACCATCCTGGTCGGCCTGGTCTACACCTCCATGCTCTTCATGGTGGTGCCGTTGATCAGCGCGCTCGAAAGCCTGGACGACACCCTGATCGAAGCCGCCTACGACCTGGGCGGCAACGGCCCGTCCATCCTGCGCCAGATCGTGATCCCGCATGCCGCGCCCGGCATCCTGGCCGGCTGCATCGTGGTCTTCATGCTGACCCTGGGCAACTACCTCACGCCCACCTTGCTGGGCGGCAAGAACTCGCTGTGGTTCACCGAGCAGATCTACACCCAGTTCATCACGCGCTTTAACTGGGAACAAGGCGCGGCGTTTGGCTTCTTGCTGCTGGGTTTGTCTACCGCCATCGTCTGGCTCGGGCTGAAACTCACCGGCCAGAAATTCGGCGAAGTCATGAGGCGTTCATGAAAGCCTCCGCATGATCGCCTCCCTGCCCCGCCCCGCCTGGCTGCGCGCCGGCACCTGGGCCTATGCCCTGGCGTTTTTCGCCTTCCTGTTCCTGCCACTGGTGGTGGTCGCGGTGTTCGCCTTTAACGACGCGCCCTACCCGGCGCCGCCCTGGCGCGGCTTCACGCTCGACTGGTTTTTCGGCAGCAAGGCCGGCCGCAGCGGCCTGTTTGCCGACGGTCCCATGCTGGCCAGCCTCTGGACCAGCGTGGTCGTGGCCGCCTGGGTCACGGTGCTGGCCGTGCTGGTCGGCACCACCAATGCCTTTTTGATCGAACGCGCGCGCTTTCCGGGCAAGCAGGCCCTGTCTTTCCTGATGCTGGCACCGCTGGTGATTCCCGGCGTCATCCTGGGCATCTCCATCCTGGCCTTCGCCAGCCGGATGGCGCAGCTGGCCGACGACTGGTGGGGCCTGGAGCTGGATTTTTTGCGCCCCGGCCTGCCTCTGGTGGTGATAGGCCAGTTTTCCTACATCGTCTCCATCGCCACCCTGGTCATCACCGCGCGCCTGAAACGTTTTGACATCACCCTGGAAGAAGCCGCCTACAACCTGGGCGCCTCCCGCGCCGCCGTCTTCACCACCATCACCCTGCCCTACCTGAAACCCGCGCTCATAGGCGCCGCCGCGATCTCGTTTTTGATGTCCTTCGAGAACTTCAACACCACCCTGATGCTGGTCGGCTCGGATGCGCCGCTCACCGTCATGATGTACGGCCGCATGCGCGAAGGCGCCACGCCTGTGCTCAATGCGGTGAGCCTGTTCCTGATGCTGGCTTCGGCTGCGCTGGCGCTGACCCTGCTGCGCAGTCCGCCCGACACCCCGGGCCGCTGAAAGCACACGCCCCCGGGGAACCCCGCCCCAAAAGCGGGCTCCAAAGCCCCGTTACAAAGCCCTTCCCGCAGATAGCCAAATGGCGTGCATGGATGAAGGAATCGTGATACGGTGCATCTGTAAATACAGGGCCTGAAAACCGCCTTCCAACCGCTTTCCGCCCCGTATCAGCCCGGTTTTGACACTTTGACCTCAGAGGTGAACGGATGCGCAGGCCAGCCCTTTACAGCAGTTCAAACCGTCCGGCGCAGGGCGCGGGTGACGCCCAGGCGCAGCCGCCCGACGAGGCCACCACCGCGGACGCCCCTCCTCCACCTTCCCGCTTTCCCCGCGTCGCCCGGCTCGCCCAGCGCCTGGCGCGCCACCAGCTCTACCTGCTGTGGTCCGTCGTCGGCCTGCTGGCCCTGCTGCTGGCCTTCAGCTTTGCCTCGCCGCTGCGCAACCCGGCGCGCAAGCTGACCCAGGACGACATCAACGCGGCCGTGCTCAAGACCCTGGAAACCACGGTCCTGCCCTCGCCCGGCACCAAGGCCTATGACACCATCATTCCCTCGGTCGTACGCATCGTCGGCCTGGGCAAGGACAAGGACGGCAAGGAAGACGGCGAGCGCAGCGTCGGCACCGGGGTGGTCATCGTCGACAAGGGCATCATCCTGACCAACCTGCACGTGGTGCAGAACGCCCAGACCATCAAGATCACCTTCGCCGACGGCCTGGAATCCACCGCCAGCATCACCGGCGTGCAACCCGAGAACGACCTAGCCGTGCTGCAGGCCCACAAGATTCCCGACGACCTGATTGCCGCCACCATGCGTTCCACCGCCGACCTGGCCCCCGGCGACCAGGTCATGGCCGTCGGCTACCCTTTCGGCATAGGCCCCTCGGCCTCGCAGGGCGTGATCTCCGGGCTCAAGCGCAACTTCCGCTCGCCCGAAGGCAAGCAGATGATGAGCAACCTGATCCAGTTCGACGCCGCCGCCAACCCCGGCAACTCCGGCGGCCCGCTGGTCACCATGGACGGCGAGGTCATCGGCATCGTCACCGCCATCTTCAACCCCAACCAGCAGCGCACCTTTGTCGGCATAGGCTTTGCCGTGCCCATCGAGAACGCCGCCTCGGCTGCCGGCATGCCGCCGTTCTGAACTCCTTCCACACCTCCTGACCCCAGCCTCCAAGGACCCCGCCGCATGGAACAGACCACCCCGCAAAACGCCAACCACGACACCGCCCAGCTCATGGAGCAGATCCTTTATGAGGTCAAGCGCGTGGTGGTCGGGCAGGACCGCTTCCTTGAGCGCGTCATGGTCGCCATCCTGGCCCAGGGCCACCTGCTGGTCGAGGGCGTGCCCGGCCTGGCCAAGACCTTGACCATCAAGACCCTGGCCAACACCGTGCAGGGCCAGTTCAAGCGCATCCAGTTCACGCCCGACCTGGTGCCGGCCGACCTGGTCGGCACCCGCATCTACAACCAGAAAACCGGCGAGTTCAGCACCTCGCTGGGCCCCGTCTTCACCAACCTGTTGCTGGCCGACGAAATCAACCGCGCGCCGGCCAAGGTGCAAAGCGCGTTGCTGGAAGTGATGCAGGAGCGCCAGGTCACGATTGCCGGCACCACCCACAAGGTGCCCGATCCCTTTCTGGTCATGGCCACGCAGAACCCGATTGAAACCGAAGGCACCTACCCGCTGCCCGAGGCCCAGGTCGACCGCTTCATGATGAAGGTGCTGGTCGACTACCCCACCGACGAGGAAGAGTTTGTCATCGTCCAGCGCGTCACCGGCCCCGCCGTCGCCGTGAGCGCCGTCGCCACCACCGAACAGCTGGCAGCCCTGCAGGCCGAATGCCGGCGCATCTACGTCGACCCTTCGCTGGTGCAATACGCCGTGCGCCTGGTCTCAGCCACGCGCACGCCCGTCAAGCATGGGCTCAAGGATTTGCAGCGCTTCATCACCTTCGGCGCCAGCCCGCGCGCCACCATCAACCTGACCGAAGGCGCGCGCGCCCTGGCCCTGCTGCGCGGCCGCAGCTACGCCCTGCCCGAAGACATGACCGACCTGGTGCCCGACGTGCTGCGGCACCGCCTGGTGCTGTCGTATGAGGCGCTGTCCGAAGGGCTGACCGCCGACGGCCTGGTCGCCAAGATCATGGCCAAAATTCCGCCTCCAGCAAAGCCGTTGGAACATGAAAAACTCGCCGCCTGAACCGGTCAAATCCGCTGCCGCCAACGCAGACCAGCTGCTGCGCCGGCTCGAGTGGACGGTGCTGCGCCGCCTCGAYGGCCTGCTGCAGGGCGACTACCGCACCCTGCTGCGCGGCACCGGCATGGACCTGGCCGACCTGCGCGAGTACCAGCACCATGACGACGTGCGCCACATCGACTGGAACGTCACCGCCCGGCTCGAACAACCCCATGTGCGCGTCTTCACCGAAGACCGCGAGATGAGCGCCTGGTTTTTGCTGGACCTGAGCCCGTCCATGGACTTCGGCTCCAGCGAGCAGCGCAAGCGCAATGTCTCGGCCGAGTTTGTCGCCGTGCTGGCCCGCATGCTGACCCGCCACGGCAACCGCGTGGGCGCCATGCTCTACGGCTCCGGCGTCGACGCCGTGATTCCCGCGCGCGGCGGCCGCCACCATGTGCTGCACTTGCTGCACACCCTGCAATCCCGCCCCGAAACGACCAACCTCGGCCCGACGCGCCTGCATGAGCTGCTCGAATCCGCCGCCAACCTGGTGCGGCGCCGCTCCACCGTGTTCGTCGTGTCCGATTTCATCACCGAACCCGGCTGGGAGAAACCGCTGGGCCAGCTGGCCCGCCGCCATGAGGTGGTGGCCGTGCGGTTGCTGGACCCGCTGGAGCTGGACCTGCCCGACCTCGGCCTGATCCCGATACGCGACGTCGAAACCGGCGAGCAATTGCTGGTCGACACGCATGACGCCGGTTTCCGCAAACGCTTTGCGCGAATCGCGGCCCAGCGCGAGGCCGACTTGCGGCAGGCGCTGGCCCGCGCCGGCGTCGACGCGCTGGAACTCTCGACCGACGACAACCTGGTCGACGCCATCATGCGCTTCACCGAACTGCGCAAGCGCCGCAGCCGGATATCGGGTGGCGCCATGCCCACCCACCTGAGGCGCGCCGCCTGACGCCGCCAAGGACATCTCACCATGAACCTCCCCAGCTGGCTCACTTCTTTCATGTCCAAATTGCCTTTGCCGACGTTTTTGTGGCCGGAATTTTTGTGGCTGCTGCTAGCCATCCCGCTGCTGGTGCTGATCTACATCTGGCTGCTGCGCCGCAAGAAAAAAATGGCATTACGGTATGCCAGCCTCTCCATCGTGCGCGAAGCCATGGGCCGCGGCCAGAGTTTCCGCCGCCATGTGCCGCCCATACTCTTCCTGCTGTCCATCGCCGCCATGCTGGTCGCGGCCTCGCGCCCCTTCGCGGTCATCAGCCTGCCATCCCAGCGCGAAACCATCATCCTCGCCATGGACGTCTCAGGCAGCATGCGCGCCGCCGACGTGCTGCCCAATCGCCTGGTTGCCGCACAGAACGCCGCCAAAGCCTTCCTCGCCGACCTGCCGCGCAATGTGCGCGTAGGCATCGTCGCCTTCGCCGGCACGGCCTCCGTCGTGCAGCAACCCACACTGAGCCGCGAAGACCTGGTCGTAGCGATCGACAAATTCCAGCTGCAGCGCGGCACCGCCATAGGCAACGGCATCGTCGTCTCGCTGGCCGAACTGTTTCCCGATGCCGGCATTGATTTAGCGTCCATGCAATACGGCCGCGAGAAACCCCGCGGCACCTCCATAGACCAGGCCCTGGCTCCCGACAAGGGCGCCAAAAAAGAATTCGTCCCCGTCGCCCCCGGCTCTTACACCTCAGGCGCCATCATCCTGCTGACCGACGGCCAGCGCACCACCGGCGTGGATTCTTTGGACGCAGCCAAAGCCGCCGCCGACCGCGGCGTGCGTGTCTATACCGTGGGCGTGGGCACGGTGGACGGGGAGACGATTGGCTTTGAAGGCTGGTCCATGCGCGTCAAGCTCGACGAGGAGACCTTGAAGGGCATCGCGCGCACCACGCAGGCTGAGTACTTCTATGCCGGCACCGCGGCGGACTTGAAGAAGGTCTATGAGACGCTCAGTTCTCGGCTGGCGATTGAGAAGAAAGAGACGGAGATTTCCGGGTTGCTGGCGCTGGTGGCGGCTGCGCTGGCTTTGGTGTCGGCTAGTTTGTCGCTGCTTTGGTTTAACCGGATTCTTTGAGAGCGCCATTGCACAGCCCCCCCTTCTTGTCTACCTCTGGCTGTAATCCTCAAGAGGTCGATCGTTAGGTGATGCCCAGGCAGCCTTCGTTGCGTTACTGGCTGGAAGACCTAATTTGGCGCCGCGCGGCGGGATCGGGCGCATAAACCACTTGTCGTAGATTTTTTCCATCTCACCACTTTTGATCAGTTCCCTGATCGTGCCGTTTATGACCTCCTTAAACTTCGGGTCATCCTTCTTTAGCATGATCGCAATCGGCTCCACACTGATGGACTCTCCGACGATCTGATAGCCACTCGGATTTCTTGAGGCGGCAATATTTCCGGCAAGAACCTGGCTATCCATCACAAACGCATCAGCTCGCCCGGATTCTAGCAAGAGGAAACTCTCCGCCATGTCTTTGCCGAAAATCTCAATGAAATCAATTTTTGCCGCGCGTTCATGCTTGCGAAGAAGCTGCACCGACGTAGTTCCTGCCGTGGTGGCAACCTTCCTTCCATTCAATTGCGACAGCGAGTTGATTCCCGAACCGACCTTCACAGCCATCCGCACCTCTTCGACATAGGTCGTCAGCGCAAATGCAACGTCCTTCTGCCGGGCAGAGTTGTTTGTCGTGGCTCCGCACTCGACGTCAATCGTGCCGTTTTGCATCAGCGGAATTCGATTCAGCGAAGTCACTGGCAAATACCGGGTCTCCAATTTTTTGTTCAAAACTCGCTCGAGATCTTGAATCATTCGTTGGCAAATTTCAACGTGGAATCCGACATACGCCCCATTGCCAGTGGTGTACGACAACGCGCCAGAGGACTCGCGCACTCCCACATGGATGACTCCAGTTTCCCGAATTCGTCCCAATGTGTCATTCGTCTGGGCAATAGCGCTCGTCACAGCCAAGGCCAGTGAGGTAAAAATAAGATAAAGCGTTTTCATGATGTCTCCTTAAGTTTTGGATTTGGTCAAAGGCCACGGTGATCGGTCGAGGTGATATCGCCGGGAATCGAATAAACAATGCTACGGATAAGGTGTTGTTAAGTGACTAGCATCGGCGGACGCATCACCAACGATCGACTCCACATTCAAGACGTACATCGAACGCGCATGCTCATGAACCGAATCTATGCAGATCTGCCGCCCATCCGGTGCCCATCGCGGATGCAAATCGCAGCGGTTCTCCTTGGAGAGAGATGGATCCGCGTAAAAGCTACCCAACTCATACCGCTTGCCAGTCCTTACGTTGTAGAGGAACAGCACACGCTCATGGGTTACACCGTCAGGATAGGTATCGCTTAGCAACCACTGCGGATCTGTTGGGGAAAACGTCATATGCCCGTTTTCAGTGAGCGTTCCCGCACCCACGACATGGACCGCCCCGATCTCGCTGTCCTCGTACAGGTGGTAATGGATCTGCCCGGCGTGCGGCCCCCAAACAATGATTTCTCCGTCTCGCCTCCACAAGGGATGCGAGATTTGATATTCAGACTTTTCATAGTCAAAAGTACCGACGGCCCCTGAGTCAAAATCCTCAGAAAGCTGCGGCAACGGATGATCCGAGCATTCAAGCAAGCGCAGATCAGAACCGTCGGGATTCATGGTGATAAGCCGGTGTAGGAAACAAGTCTCGTCCTTCACCCGCTCAGTCCAGCGATGCAGGAAAAGGACTCTTGAAGAGGAAGGACTGACCTCAATGTGGCTGACCCAATGAATAGCCTTGCGCATGGATTCCCGTGGGTGAAACGCGGCCAGTTGCGCGTAGCTCACCGCCAGGCTCGCCGCCCCCGTTGCAAGTGCCATCATCCAGATGCCATCGTCTCCGGGGCACAGTGCGGGCGCCGTCACATCTCGACCACAAGGGTAGCCWATCGTCTCGTGGGTCAAATACAGCCGCCGATAGTCAACGCAAAGCGCCCACTTGCCGTTGGGTGCTGCAACATAAATTGGCATCGGAAGTGTTCGGCTTTCACCCGTATCGACGTCCCTGATTTCTGCTGCAAAAAACGGGTAGCGAGACGAGGCGTCATCGGTCCTGACGTTATAGAGAATCTTGCGTTTGTGCTCGTCCGTGCCTCCCAACCATTGAAGTTGCGAGCCCATCTGCCAATTCCAGGCCTGGGTCTTCCCCACAGAATGAAAGACCCCGTCACCCACAGCCATGTCGAAGTAACCCACCTTTGCCACCAGGTCTTCCGTGAGGTAGGCGTCCCGCCATGGGGTCTCATGTGCCAGAAGGAATCTCCCCGACGAATCCCAGTTGGACTTGTTGTAATAGCCAAAGAAATAGTGAGCGCTGCCCGCAGCAACGCGATTCGCAGGAATGGGGTTCAGAGGATGCATTTTTTGACTTGAATAAACACAGGGACAGGATGAACCCGCAACGTCGGCAGGACGAGCTCATCGAACAAGGAGGAAAAGAATCAGCCGTCTCGCTAGGCTGCGCTAACCGTGGCTGAAAATACGGAGTTTCTGAATCCGGTGGCGGGTTGATCTCTACCCTCCCGGTCAAATGCCCGGCACATCAGGACATGCGTGCCAACGTTTGGAATCCAGGAAGCGTCGAAGTGCTGCCACGATCGTTGAAGCCGTTCATGGAGTGACGCTTCGCACCAACTGGCACCGCCATCCGTACTCACCTCTACCCTGACCACGGGAACCGAACTCCATGCCCACCCGTGAAGCCTTGAAGGATGGCCTGCAGCGACCAGATCGCCGTCCGATGGGTCAATCAGCACTGAGTGAGGCTGGATTCCCCACACGGGTGTGCGCACTTCTTGGCCGTCACGCATGACGGTATCGTTGTACATGGTGGTCGTGAAATACCCAGGGCTGCGCATCTCCCGCAGTTCCAGTCGCTCCAGCCATTTGGTCGAATTGGTGCCGTAATACCCCGGAACTACGAGACGAACCRGGCCGCCGTGCTTATCGTCGAGCTCCTGGCCATTTAGATGCGTGGCAAGCATCACGTCTCCGGCAGTCACCTCTGGCAGCGGCAGATCCTTGACGTAAGCCGGGATGTCTATCCCATGGTAGTCACCACCATCGATGCCGTACGACCAAATAAACTGGGCGCCAGGAAGCACTTCCGCTCGATCAAGTACTTCCTGCAAGCGAACACCTCCCCAGGTAACGTTTGCCACCCGGCGGACAGGCACGGTAGGATGAAACGGATGTCCCGCGCACTCGTGAACTGAACTGATGGAAACTTGCTTCATCGAAGCCAGGTCCCCCAGCGACAGCTTGATGGGACGCCGCACCTGACCGGCAATWTCCACCTGCCACTTTCTCCGATCAATCGAAGGCATGGCCATGTGACGGAGGAAGAACATCTTCTCGGCCGGCGTCGTGAAGTCCACAAGCTCTTTAAGTGGCGGTTGGCTGAGGTTTGGCATTTCCACACCTGTAGCCCAATAACGGTTCGTAGACATCTTGCTCTCCTGAAATGGCAGGATGGCGCCATCCTTCTTGAACGGCGGCATTGAAACTGTAGAGCGAAGCGAAGGCATATCTGTAACCTCCGCCTCGCCATCGTTCACTTCAACTCCTAGATTYGCGCCGCATACACTTCGATGGCGATCACAGCGCCGCCCACTGGCAACGGCGAGGCCTTGACGACAGACCTGGCCGGCGCGGTCGGGAAGTAGGTTTTCCAAACCTCATCAAACTGAGCGAAATCCGAGAGATCTGTCAGGAATACCTGAGCCTTGGCAACGTGCGAAAGATCGCTGCCAACGCTGCGCAGTGCTGCATCAATGCGTTTCAACACCCACTCGGTCTGCAATCGAATCGCTGAGGAGTAATGGGGATACGCCGGCGACACCACGCACTCGTCCGGCAGTGTCCCAGTGTCAAAGCCTGGGAAAATTCCTGCCGAAAACACCAAGTCACCGCACCTGACGGCTTCAGGGCCTCGCGGTGAGATGTTCTTTGAAACCACCAAATCGTCACCGGTATAAGCGGTCAGGTCGATCTCGATGATGGTGTCGCCCACCAGCAAAGAGCCAATGCCGGTGACGGCCAGTGCCGTGGATGCAGGGATGCCGTCACGCCAGGCTTTCAAGAATCCGCTCTCTTGTTTGGTGTCGAGCAGGAGAGCTTGTCCTTTCACAACGTCTGCGGGCCGTGCCCCGCCGGCGCTCAGCGACCCGAGCATATTGCGGATCGTGTAGTTCGATTGCTTCTGCATATCGGCCTTCGCACCGCGTCCACCCGCTTCAGGTGGGACACCGTCAATGGCATTGTGCGCCAGTTGTCCAGAAGTGAAAACGAAATCCCCCGCGCGCATCGCTTCGACTTTTTTGGTCAGCGGCCGGGGGCCATCCGAGCTGGCAGGAGACTTTGTCAAGCCGCTATCGGCGGCAAGCGAAATCAGCGAGATCTCGAGGCGGGCCCCCGGGACGAGCAAGCCGGCTGCGCCGACCGTGGTACGTGTCGGTGGATTGGGAAAGTAACGCTTCCAGACGCGATCAAAACCGGGAAAGTCGCTGCTCTCCAGCAGAAAGACATGCGCCTTGACGACAGAATCAAGCGTGCTCCCGGCTTGCTGCAAGGTGCGAGACAGCGAACGCAGGATGTACTCCGTCTGAAGCTCAGCTTCAGAGGCGAAGTAGGGAAATTTTCCATCAACTTCGGCTTCAGGAGCAATTCCATTCACCCAGTCAGTTGCCAACACTGCGGAAGTGAAGATGAATGGGCCGGCTCGCACCGCTTCGGATTGCCAGATCGGGGCAGCCGTTTTGTGTCCGCGGAAGTGAACCAATTTTGCTGGTGATAAGGTTTCGGGCATATTTGTTCCTTCAAGTTGGGTTAGTCATGAGTTGCTCAATCCAGYGTGCAAGACAGGCAGAACGTTGCATCGCCGGTTGTGTTCAAACCGTGGGGGGCCTCACCAGGTGTCGCAAAGCTGAGGAGTGCGTCGTATTGCATGAACAGCAGATCGATGGCCGAGGCAAGGGTTGCGGCCCTCCTTTTTGCATCGAGGTAGGCTTGCTCGGTGATTGCTTGTCCGCGCGTGACTTCGTCCATCAGCGGCGCTCCTAGCTCGCCGGCGACTGGGCTCTGCGTCTCGGCAAGCAGCGATCTCCCCATCTCGTAACGGGAGATCGTTCTCTGTAGTTCAAGAGATTCCTCGAGTTGCGAAGGCCAGTCCGCCGGGTGGACCTGTGCTCCGGCGAAACTACAGCGCCGGGCTACAGCCTCAAGCGCCTCCACTGCCGACTCTTCAGCCCTATCCACGAAAGGCCCCGGCAACAAGCCGATACGCGGAGGAGACGACAGCGGCTGAGGCATTTCAACATTCCGCATGCCACGCAGCACACTGAAAAAAAGTGCCACATCCTCCACCCTCGATGCGAAGGCACCGACGGTATCGAGTGACCACGCATAGCCCTTGGTGCCAGCCGTCGACACCGAACCGAAACTCGGCTTGAAACCAACGGCGCCGCAAAAAGCCGCCGGCCTGACGATGGAGCCTCCTGTCTGCGTTCCAGTAGCAAGTAGCACTTGATGATCCCCGACTACGGCCGCAGATCCGGCGGAAGAGCCGCCCGGCGTGTGGTTCTTGTTATGGGGGTTGGTAGTGGCACAGGGACGGCTCGCACCAAACTCGACAGTGGCCGTCTTTCCCAGGATGACCGCTCCGGCCGCCCTTGCAAGGGCAACGCAAGCCGCGTCCATCACCGGTTTGTGCCCAAGGTAGGCGGACGAGCCATAAGACGTGGGATGTGTGCGCGTATCCGATAAATCCTTCACAGCGATCGGAATGCCATGCAGTACACCCCTGCGCGGCTGTAGATCCAGCGCCGCGGCCTCGCGCAACGCCTGCACCTCGTTGAGAGAAGCCCATGCATGCAGATCCGGCTCTCGCAAAGTTGCCCGGGCAATCGCTTCTCTCACTAGTTGCACCGACGTCAGCTGGCCAGCATCAATCCTTCGGCCAGTTTCCCAAACGGATGGACTGCGAGTGGCAGAGGAAGCGACGATTTCTGAGTGCATGGACGGCAGTCTAGGACGCCAACTCCATAACAACAAATTACTTATCGATAGCCAGCTATACAGAATCGGCATACACTCAAATTGGCGACGGACCTCACACCCCAGGCGAACATGAGACCACTCAATTCCAAGCACATCGAGACCTTCCGCGCTTTCATGCAAGGCGGAACCACGACGGCCGCAGCGAAGATTCTTCACATGACCCAGCCGGCGGTCAGTCGCACGCTGTCCCATCTTCAGTTGTCCACCGGCCTGAAACTGTTTGAGATGCATCGGGGGCGGCTTCTCCCAACACCAGAGGCGAATGAACTTTTTCGCGCAGTGCAGCGGCACTTTCTTGGCCTGGAAAAGGTTGAAGAAACAGTTGCGGCCCTTCGCCAAACGGGCATTGGGGTGTTGCGCATTGCGTGTACGCCGGTCCTCGCGCTGGCCGTCCTGCCTGCCGTGATCCAGCAGTTCAAAACCGACCATACAGGCGTAAAAATCAGTCTCCAGACCGTGGGCACCTCATTTATGCGGGACGGCCTGCTAAGCGGAATTTATGACCTGGCGATCTCGACAAGCGACATTAGCGCCAAGGGCCTTGAACCTGAGCTGCTGCACCAAACACGCGCCGTATGCGTCATGAATAAGCAACTCGGATTGGCCGCCAAGCCAGGGGTCCATGTCCGCGACCTGAAGGATTTCCCCCTTCTCGTCCACGGTGCGGACGACAGTTTGCAGCAGATGCTGCAGCAGGTTCTTGCCAAACACGGAGTCACGCCCCCTTCTGTTGTCGAGACAAACTACTCCGCCACTATCTGCACCCTTGCAGCAGCGGGAGTAGGGGTGGGCATCGTGAGTTCTTATGGAGCAGCGGCTTTCCGTGACGTGGTGCACGTAGCGCCGTTCACTCCCGGCATAAAGGTGCAGACGCACCTTGCCTATGCCCCAAACTCGGCGCCGTCGCGGCTAGCCCGCGATTTTGGCGACCGGCTCGGCCTGCATTTGCGATCACAAAGATACTGACTTTTCGAACGGGCTATGCCGGCGCGGCATTGGGTTGTAGCGGAGTTTCATAGGACGCGAGCTCTGGGCAGACTCTAAAATTTGCGCATCAACTTGAGCTCGGCCTGGAGGCGATTGCGCTGGCGGCAACAGCAAGTTTGTATAGAAAATTTGAAGGTAAAAGTATGCTGATCGACCTCTCCCACACTTTCGAAGATGGAATGCCAGGCGCGCGGTTCAAAGACAGGAATGGTGATTCTGTTGAGCTAACCGCCCATCTGCGTCCATATATGACGCATTCAGAATCAGAGTGCCACTACGACGGGAAGTCATCCTTCGAAGTAACTGATGTTGCATTTCAAACTTCGGTGGGCACCAAGCTGGACGCTCCGCGCCACCGTTTTCCCGGCGCGGAGGATATTGCTTCGATCGAGTTGGATAGATTGGTTCTTACAGGTGTAGTGTCGGACCTCCGGGACACTAAACCGCGCCAACAAATCGAATGGAGTGATCTTGGGCTGCAGGGCAATCTTGAAGGGCAAGCACTGTTACTTAACTTTGGCTGGGATCGTCATTGGGGCACGGAGACATATCGATCACATCCGTTTCTCTCGAGGGATGCACTGCGGCAAGTGCAGCGTGCCGGAATAAAGCTCCTGGGAGTGGATTGCTCCAATGTTGATTCAACCAGCGACATGGAGCGCCCCGCCCACACCTGGTTTTTGCGTGATGGAATCCTGATCATTGAAAATTTAACAGGACTGTCTGCGCTCCACGGGAAGTCCTTTCGGTTCTTCGCGATCCCCCTGAAAGCACGGGAAGCCGCAGCGTTTCCCGTTAGGGCGTTCGCAGAGATTCTGGACAACTAACCTACAAAGCCCCACTCTCGCCCGCCGCACCCTCCAGTTCAGCCTCAATCACAAAAGCCTGCAACCCAGCCATCCCCCCATCCCGAAAGCGCCAGACATCGCAGTAGGCATGGCGCACATCCTTCCTCGCCTCGTCCTTCAAAGTGATCTCGCCAAGTGCCGCGACAAAGTCCCCGTCGGCGATCATCTGGTGGACCTCAAACCTCGGCGGCTCCCGGTACTCACTCGCCATCCACTCGCGAACAGCGTCTTTTCCCTTCAGCGTCCTGTCCCCTACAAAGATCCATTCCGTGTCCTCCGTGCAGAACTGCAGGAATCCCTCGTAGTCGCCTTTCACGATGGCCGCATTGGCCTTTTGCAGAATCTCTTTGTGGCTATCTGGCATTGAGAAATCTCCTGTTTCAATGGGATGGATTCCAGAGTCTGATCGCGCACAAACACAGGGCGTTGTCAGCCACGGGCCGCGCAACACGTAGGCCACGCACTTTCCTCGGAGAGGGCCAGTCAGCCAAGTCCTACGCCCAAAGCTGAAACCAGGAGCTGGCGCTCAGTCCTCACAGGCCTAGCTTGGAATAAGCAACTCGCCGGCCATACACACCTTTGCGTACCCACCGCCGGCCAAGGAGGACTTGCAATGAAACTCGTGCCGCAACTGGCCTTTGACGGCAACTGCCGCCAGGCCTTTGAGCTTTATGAAAAAGTGCTCAGGGGCAAGATCACCGTGATGAACGCCTTGGGCGACAGCCCGGACGTCCCGCTTCCGCCGGGCTCCAAACCCTCGGCGCCTGAACACATACGCTTCGCCGAACTCCAGATGGGCGACTGGGCGCTGCTGGGCAACGACGTGCCGCCCGACGAGTTTGAGCCCATGCGCGGCTTCAACATCTCCCTGCATGCCCAAAGCGTCGCGGAGGCCACGCGCGTCTTTGATGCGCTGGCCGAAGGCGGCGAGGTCAAGGCGCCGCTGACGCGGATGCCCTGGGCCGCGCGCTTCGGCCAGCTGGTGGATCGCTTTGGGGTGCCCTGGCTGGTTCTGGCATTGGCTCCGCAGGACATCTGATTCACGGCTGGTCGTTCATCATGCGGCTGCTGAACATGTCCAAAAATGATTAGAAATGAACTCCGCTGGGCTTTAGTGACTTCGGGATGCACAATTTTGATTATTTAAGCGCGTTTTTGTCCAAAAACGATTATTTGGCTACCAGGCGATCTTGAGCGGTCCCGACAGCCTGGAGTGCAAATCTCGTCTCTTCAATCTGCGTAAATCTGCGAAATCTGCGGATGAATCTGTATCCACAGATTTCGCAGATTTGCGCAGATAAAAACCATCACGAACCGGCCCAAAACCTTCGCGGCGCACGTTTCGCCCAAATAACGTATGATGCGCGTCATGCGAAACGCAAAGCCACCCAAAATCAACGCCCGCTCCGCCGCCAAAGAGGCCTCCCACGAACGCATCGTGTCGGTGGCCGCGCGGGCGATACGGCGCAGCGGTTACGACGGCACCGGCGTGGCCGACATCATGAAAGAGGCCGGCCTGACGCATGGCGCGTTTTACGCGCACTTCGCTTCGCGCGAGGCCATGCTGGCCGAAGCCGCGACCCGGGCCTGCACCGAGTCTGCCGCCGTGATAGCGGGCGTTGCGGCCGGCTCGCCGCCTGAACAGGCCATGGCGGCCATGCTGCGCGCCTACCTCTCGCCGGAGCACCGGGAGCAGGTCGAGCTGGGCTGCCCCTTGGCCGCGCTGGGTTCGGAGACACCGCGCCAGGTGCCTGAAGTGCGCCGCGCGATCACCCGGCACGTCAAGGAAATGGTGGATTTTGTCGCCCGCCAGTCGCCTGAGTGGGGCCAGCCCGGCGCCCATGAGCGCGCGCTGGCGACGGTGGCCACCATGGTCGGCACCTTGCTGGTGGCGCGCGTGGTCGACGAGCCCGCGCTGGCGGACAGCTTTTGCGAAGCCGCGCTGCAGCAGCTGGTCCCGGTCTCCCACTGAATCCCGTTTTGTCGAGCCACGCCTGCTTTTTTCTTCGCCCTCATATATGACAGTCATCATGCCAAATTCACTTTTCACCGAAAGACCCGCACCATGAACACACACAACAAGATTGCCCTGGTGACAGGCGCCTCCTCCGGCATAGGCGAAGCGACCGCGCAGCGGCTGGCCGCGGCAGGCTACAAGGTCTACGGCACCAGCCGGCGTGGCGGCCAGGCAGGCGGGCAAGCTTTTGAGATGCTGCCGCTGGATGTGACCCAGGACGCGTCGGTGGAGGCCGCGGTGCGGAAGCTGATCCAGCTTGAAGGCCGCATCGACCTGCTGGTCAACAACGCGGGCTTTGGTGTCGCCGCGGCGGGTGCGGAAGAGAGTTCGATGGCGCAGGCCCAGGCGATCTTTGACACCAACTTCTTTGGCCTGGTGCGCATGACCCGTGCCGTGCTGCCGCACATGCGGCGCCAGGGCAGCGGCCGCATCATCAACATGGGCTCGGTGTTTGGTTTCCTGCCCATGCCCTACATGGCGCTGTATGCCGCGACCAAACACGCGGTGGAGGGTTATTCGGAATCGCTGGACCATGAGCTGCGCACCGCCGGCATCCGCGTTTCGGTGATAGAGCCCGCGAACACGAACACGCAGTTCGACGCCAACCTGCTGGAGCCCGATGAAAAACTCGAGGCCTACCGCGAGGTCCGCGCGGCCGTGACACACAAGATGAAGGAGCTCGTCGAGGCCGGCGACAAGCCCGCCATCGTGGCCGACACCGTGCTCAAGGCCGCGCTCGCGGCCAACCCCAAGCTGCGCTACACGGCCGGCGCCCGCGCGGGCAGCCTGCAATGGCTGCGCCGCCTGGCGCCCGCCGGCCTGGTGGATGCCGGGATCCGCAAGAACCTGCAACTCGACATGCCGGGGCTGTCACTGCCCCGCGCCGCAGCGCTCAGCAAGTAGTCCAGGCCCTGATTCAACACAAGCTCAACACAACCCGGGCACACCGGGAACAAGGAAAACAACATGAAAGCACTGACCTTCAAACGCTACGGCAAAACTCCCGATATCGGCTTCGCCGAGGTTCCGCGCCCGACGCTGAAGCCCGACGAACTGCTGGTCCAGGTCCATGCCGCGGCGGTGAACCCGATCGACAACATGATCCCGACCGGGCTTTTCAAGGCGGTGGTGAAGTTGCAGCTTCCTGCTGTGATGGGCAGCGACCTGGCCGGTGTGGTGACGGAGGTCGGTAGCCGCGTGACCCGCTTCAAGCCCGGTGATGCAGTGTTTGCGAGCATCTTCGACATCGGCACGGGCGCGATTGCCGAGTTCGCGGTGGTGCCGGAAAACGCCGCCGCGCTGAAGCCGGCCAATCTGGACTTTGTGCAGGCGGCATCGATCCCGATGGTGGGGCTGACCTCGTGGCAGGCGCTGAAAGAGCGGGTGAAGCTCAGGCCCGGGCAGAAGGTGTTTATCCCGGCGGGCTCCGGCGGCATCGGCACCTTCGCGATCCAGCTGGCCAAGCACCTGGRCGCCAAGGTCGGAACGACCACCAGCACAGGCAACGTCGAACTGGTGCGCGGCCTGGGCGCGGACGAGATCGTCGACTACAAAAAACAGGAATTCGAGAAGGTGCTGCACGGCTACGACGCGGTGCTGGGCACCGTCAGGGGTGATGCGATGGAGAAAGCCGTCGCCATCCTCAAGCCGGGGGCCAGCATGGTCTCCCTGGTCGGGCCGCTGGACGCGGCATTCGCCCGCGCGCGGGGGCTGAACTTCTTCCTGACCTTTGTGTTCGCGATGATGAGCCGCAAGATCATGGGCCTCGCGAAAAAGCAGGACGTCAATTACTCATTTCTTTTTGCGCACCCCGATGGCGCCCAGCTCGCCCACATCGGCGAACTGCTCAAGGCGGAGCGCATCCACCCGGTGATCGACAAGGTGTTTCCCTTCGAGCAGGCCAAGGAAGCGCTTGCCTACCTTGGCCAGGGACGCGCCAAAGGCAAGGTCGTGATCAAGGTTCGTTGAGTTTTGTTCGTGCCGGTTCGGGTGGAAACCGGCAGCCGATTTTTTTTCGCACTTTTTTTTGGAGATGTTTATGAAGATCAAAGATTCCGTTGTTCTCGTCACCGGCGCCAATCGCGGCATAGGCCTGGCCTTCGCGCGCGAGCTGCTGGCACGCGGTGCCCGCAAGGTCTATGCGGCGGCGCGCGACCCGGCCACCGTCACCCTGCCCGGTGTGCAGGCCCTGCGCCTTGACGTCAACAAGCCGGAAGACGTGGCGGCTGCCGCGGCGCTGGCATCGGACGTGACCCTGGTGATCAACAACGCCGGCATTGCCCAGCCGGGCGGCTTCCTGGCGGCCGACAGCGAGGACATCGCGCGGCGGATTTTTGAAACCAACTTCTTCGCCGTGCTGCGCATGAGCAAGGCCTTCGCGCCCGTACTCAAAGGCAACGGCGGCGGCGCGCTGCTCAATGTGCTGTCGGTGGCCTCGTGGGTCAACGGCGGCGAACTCGCGGCCTACTCGGCCAGCAAGTCGGCGGCCTGGTCGCTGACCAATGCCCTGCGCAGCGAACTCGCGCCCCAGAAAACCCAGGTGCTGGGCTTGCACATGGCCTATGTCGACACCGACCTCACGCGCGGCTTCGAAGTGCCCAAGTCCAGCCCCGAAGACATCGTCAAGCGCGCGCTGGACGGGCTGGAAGCCGGCGCCGATGAAGTGCTGGCCGATGAGGTGACGCAGCATGTCAAGCAAGGGATGACGGCGGCGCGGCCCAGCTACCTGCCGCAAGCGGCCTGAGCCTGAAGCGGCGCGGCCGGATCAGCCGGCCTGGCATTCTTTCGCGAAGGTGGCCAGCGCCCGCGTGAACGCCTTGGGCACCTCCAGCGGCGCGAACTCGCCGCTGCCCGCCAGCACCTCACCCTTGAGGCGCTTCGCGCCCGCGGCTTTCAGGGCGGGGAGGTAGTCGTCGGGCGAACGGCCGTCGGCGTCGCCGCGCAGGTAGAGCATCGGCGTTTCGATGTTTTTGTGCCGGCTGTTGTGCCGGGCGTCGGCCTGCAGGGCGCGGTACCAGTCAAAGCCTGCCTTGAGCGCCTCGGGGCGCTCATAGGCTTGCGCGAAGGCGGCTCTATGCGCCTCCGTCACGGCCTCTTTTTTGCCGGCCAGGAAGTCGGTGAAAAAATCAAAGTAGGCGCGCTGGTGGCCCGTGACCAGAAGCTCGGGCAGCTCAGGCAGGGCATGGAAGGCGAAGTGCCAGATGCGGGGATCAGCCAGGATCCTGTCCCAGGGGTCGATGCCGGGGATCACGGTGTTCATCACCACGGCCCCTGCGATGCGCTCGCCGTGGTCACGCGCGGCCGCATAGGCGATCATGCCGCCCACATCGAGGCCGGCCATGACAGGTGAGCGCGCACCAGCGCGTTCCGCCGCGCCGATCAGAATGTCGGCCAATACAGTCTTCTCCGCGGAAGCTGGGGCGCCGCGCGAATCACCGATGCCGGGTAAATCGAAGGCGAGCACGAAATGCCCGGTGGCGAGCGTGTCGATCACCGGGGCGTAGAGGTCCTTGGAATGGGGCCAGCCGTGCAAAAGCACGATGGCGGGCCTGGCGGGATCGCCGGCCGCGATCAGGCCGAGTGTCAGGCCTTCATGGGCCAGGGTGTCGGTGCGCATAAAGCATCCGGGTTCGTACACATGAAGCGCCTGCCTGGCGCTCCATGCGCGAACGAACCCGGCTTCCGGGCTAAGGCTTAGCGTTTCGGCTTGCTGACCTCGTGGCCGATCACACCGCCGACCGCGGCGCCGCCGACAGTACCCAAGGCACTGCCGCCGCTCAAAGCCGAGCCGGCCACACCGCCGACACCGGCGCCGATGACGGTGTTCCTGTCCTGCGTCGACATGCCGCTGCAGCCTGCCAGGCCGGCGAATAGCGCCGCGCAAAGTATGCTTTGTTTGATTCCAATCATGTCGTTCTCCTTCAGAAAGTGGATGAAAGTCTGAAGAGCCATAAATGCCGCTGTATCACGCCATCCACGCCTTCTTCCCTTGAATGAATCGCCTCCAACCGTGCATTGCAAGCAAGCCACGGCGATGGCTTTTCATTGCTGGTTTATTCATGCTAGGAGGCTGGGTGACCAAGGGTGTAGGACGAGGTCCCGAGGTCCCGTCCAGTTTCGCCAGGCGATATTGCAGCGAAAACAGCAAGGGCAAGGTAAGCGGCCCGGCAAGAGCAGCCGTGCCGCGGGACGCGTGCCATCCACCCCGAAGACGGACGTCAGCCCCGCCGTGCGGCCTCTATCTTGGCGATGTCGATTTTCTTCATCTTCATCATCGCGTCGAAGGCACGCTTGGCGGCCTTGCGATCAGGGTCGGCGATCGCATCGGTGAGAGCGCGCGGGGTGATCTGCCATGACAGGCCCCACTTGTCCTTGCACCAGCCGCACGCGCTTTCCTCGCCGCCGTTGCCGACGACCGCGTTCCACAGGCGGTCGGTTTCGGCCTGGTCATCGGTCGCGATCTGGAAAGAGAAGGCCTCGCTCTGCTTGAAAGCCGGGCCGCCGTTGATCCCGATGCAGGGGATGCCGGCGACGGTGAACTCGACCGTCAGCACGTCGCCCTGCTTGCCGTCGGGGTAGTCGCCCGGCGCGTGGAATATGTCCCCGACCTTGCTGTCGGGAAATGTTTTGGCATAGAACTTCGCGGCCTCCAGCGCGTCGCGCTCGTACCAGAGGCAGATGGTGTTCTTGCTGACTTTTTTGCTGGCCATTGTGTGTCTCCTGAAGGGTTGGGAATGCAGGTTGTTATCACCGTCAAAGCAGGTCCATCGTACTCACGGCGCAAGCCCGGTCTGTCGGATGCGGCTGACGCCTTTGTAGGGGGTCGCCTATGTCGTATGCTTTCGCGGCGGGTGTCGAGCTTAATCGGGTGTCCGGCCGGTGGCAAGAACACCGGCTAATATTGCCGGCCTAGGCCTCAAAAAGGAGAAGAACAAATGGACAACAACCAGACAGCCCTGCTATCCGAGATCCGTGACCTGCTGAAAGAGCAGAACACGCTCATCGCCGACATCAAGGCCATGAACGTCGAGGCCGCGGGCCGGAATCTGCTGGCGATGGACCAGGCCGGCGAGTGGCAGGCCTCGAGTACCGACGCCTTGCAGCGTGCCCGCCGCGAGAACAGGAAAACCTTCATCGTCTTCATGCTGTTTCTGCTTTTGATGGCCGGCTTTGCCTTCTACCGGTTCGGCTCCTTCAGCAGGATGCTGGGCGCATAAACGGCTTCAACGTCAAGGCCCACACATGACACGCATCATCCCGCCCCTGGTCCTCGAGATGGTGAACGAGGCCTCCAGTTCCGCCGGCTCCGATGTTTCCCCGTTCTGGCAATCGGACAGCGAGGGAACGCCGGAGGAAGGCATGTACCAGCTCGCGCTTGAGCTTGACATTGAAAACCCCGACCACCTTCTCAACCAGCTGCCACCCGGATACCGGATGGTCTACGCGATCTTCCAGTGGGAAACGAGCCGCGCCGGCGAAGGGTTCAAGACGGGTACGGACAACTCGGGGGCGGAACTGGTCCAGGCTGCGGCGAAAGCCTATGCCGAGGCGGGCATGCCCGAGGAAGCCATGGCGCTGGAGCGCATGCTGGCGCAGTACACACAGACACCGCTGGACTACGAGCGCATCGAGGCGGCCTACGAGGCAGAAGACAACAACCCCTACAAGGAGGACTGGGAGCGAATTCCGCAGCTGGTCAGGCATCTTTGCGAGAATGCGGACCGCTATTTTTATGTTGAGGCTTGAGCACTGACGATCCGCCGCATGCGCGCATGGGATGAAAATATCCTGAGGCCTTGCGCGCCGGGTGCGGTATGGTTCCGGCTAACACGGGAGATCAGATGAAACATATACGCGCAATGACGTGGACCGCGGCAGGCCTGGGCTGGCTCGCGGCCTTCTTCTTTTTGGGGTCGGCCATAGGCGGCGTTCAGTGGATAGCTCACACCGGGCGCACCGTTCCGGCCGCATTGAACATCGCGATGGCGGTTCTTTGTTTCGGGGCGGCCTACTGCTTGTTCTCCGGCGGAAAGCTTCCCAGAGGCCTTGCCATCCCCATCGTTCTGCTCGCGCTGTTGCACCTGGTGAACATCTTCACCTTCCTGCTGTTTGCGGCGCGTGTCCAGTCCGATTTTTTTGCGCCGCTGTTCCTGCTGTCGGCCTTCATTCCCACCAATACGGGCTTCACTTCTTGGATTCCCGGGTATCTCAACCTTTTCCTGCTTCCGGTGCTTTCATTGCTGCTTGTCTTTTTTGGCGGAAGCCGGGAAAGGGCGGCAGATCAAGCTTGATACCTGGCCGAGATTCAGGCCCTGGCCCGCGTTGCCGCCACCGCAGGCAGAAACCGCCTATTGCACATGGCATTCCCGCCGCAGCAAGGCCAGCGCGTCGTGGAGCGCATGAACCGCATCGCTTTGCAGCGTGGCCTGCGCCTCTTCCACAAAGTCATCCCACAAGCTGGCGTAGGCGTCCTGGCGCTGCACCGGTGCGTGGTCCACGATGTACTGGTGGGCCAGCGCGGGCTTGAAACCTGATTTGCGGATCTTGCGCAGCAGGGTCGCGGCGCTTTTCTCGGTCAGCACGGTCTTGGGTGCGGAACCGGCGGCCACGCACAGGAACAGGGTCAACAGCGAACCATCGTCCGCATTGCCGCCGGTCACCTTGCTCCACACGGCAGATGCCTGGCGGTCATGGTGATCGACCTCGTTCAGGCCGTCTTCGACCCAAAAATACCGGCCCATGAAGGCCGGGCTGCGGTCAAACAGCTGGCGCGGCGGCAAGGCCGTATCGAGTATTTTTGGCGCGTCGGCCATCACGGACTGCCGCACCGCCTCCACCACATCCCGCAGATGGGCAGGCAGCTTTTTCGGGACGATGAGGGGCAGCGCCGCCGGAGCAGCCCCGTGCTTTTTGCGCAAGGCTGTGATCATCTTCTCGAACGCGACCCAGTCGGGCATCTCGGTACGGCCCGKCGCCGGCACCAGCAAGGCGGTGCGAATCACCGCTTCGGCATCCTTGCCCGCGTCTTCGAGTTCGGCGGCGTCCATGCCCAGCTCGCCGGCAAGCCAGACGGCCGCATCGATCACCTGCGCCACCTGGCTGCGCCGGGCAAGTTCGGCCTGGTAGTCGGCCAGGTTGCGCAGCGACCATTTGGCCAGCAGCGGAATGTGCGCGTCGGTGAAGCCGCCGCCTTCATTCATGCCGAAGTGGCTGTTTTGCGGCATGGCGATCAGGGCCTTGAGCATGTCCGATCCGCCCTTGGAACGCGACAGCAGCGAGAAATCGCGCAGCGATTCAGCCGCCTGCCGGAGGTCGCCGTGGCAGGAATTTTCGAGGTACAGGCTGATCAGGTTCACCATGCGATCGCGGGCTTTTTCAAGGTCCGGACGCAGAAACTCATTGCCGAAATAACGCGCGATCTGCACCATGCCCTTGGGGCCTTCGACCCGCATGGCTTCGATTTTTTCGGCGCCGATGACGCCGTGCTGCACGCCGTACTGCAGCGCCTTCTCGAAAAAAGGACGCGCATCGTAGAGCGAGATGGTGGAAGGCGAAGACATGGGCGTTTGCAAGTTCAGATCGCCGATTCCTCGTCGGACTCGCGCGCCGTCGGTGTGGCCTTGCCGCGGTCGGTGTCGCCGGTCTCCACCTTGCCGTCGTCCTGCTCATCGTCGTCGTTCTCGTCCTCTTCATCGGAAGCCGCTTTGTGGGCACTGCCCTTGGCGCGCAGCACCATCAGCATTTCAATGAACAGGTCCGGCAGTTCGTAACGCAGTATCCAGGCGAGCTGCATCCAGTCCTGGTCGGCGACCTCCTCCTGCTGGACACGCGGTCTTTCGTAGGCCGAGGCCAGCAGGGCGGACTGGGACAGCATCTTGCCGTACTCGTCGGCCGCCTCAAAGCCGCCGCTGCGCGCAAAGCCCTCGACACGGCTCCACTGGTCGGAAAAATAATCGGCGAGCGCTTCGCTGCCGCCGTCCAGGTCGCCGATCGCGGTAAGAAATTCCACCGGGTCCGCGTCCTCCCGGAAGATCACCGCATTGACCATGCCGCGCAGGTGCGTGCGGGTCAAGTCCTTGTAGAGCTT
>NZ_JBFUBY010000099.1:0-13610 GCF_056405515.1 Polaromonas sp. P1_G2 | reverse complement strand
GGGTTACCTCCCGCAAGACGTGCGCCTCTTCGCCGGCACCCTGCGCGACAACCTCACCACCGGCGTTCTCGGAAAAACCGAGCAGCACCTGCTTGCCGCCTGCGAACTCACGGGGCTGCGGCAGGTGATTGCCGCGCACCCCAAAGGTTTCGACATGCCCATCGCCGAAGGCGGAACCGGCGTATCGGGCGGGCAAAAGCAGTTAATCGCTCTCACGCGCATGGTGCTGGCCGCATCCGATGTGTGGTTGCTCGACGAGCCCACGGCGTCCATGGACGAAACCCTCGAAGCGCGCACCATCGCCGCATTGCGCGCCAGCGTGCAGGTCGACCAGACGCTCATCCTCGTGACCCACAAACCTGCGCTGCTTCAGCTGGTGGAACGTCTGGTCATTCTCTCGCCCACCGGCGTCGTCCTGGACGGCCCCAAGGCGCTGGTGCTGCAGCAGCTTGCCGCCCGATCCCGCCCCACGCCCGCGCCCGGCGGCCGTCCCGGTGCGCCACTGGAGGCCGTTGCATGAAATCCGCCTACCCCACGCCACCGGCCCTGCGCTCGGCACAGCGCCTCATTGCCCTGCTTATCCTCATCATCGGGTGTTTTTTGGCGTGGAGCTTGTGGTTCGATGTCGAGCAAATCGCGCGCAGCACCGGCCAGGTGATCGCCAGCTCACGCACCCAGCTGGTGCAGGCCGCCAACGACGGCGTCATCGAAAAATTCCTGGTGCGCGAAGGCAGCCACGTCAAGAAGGGCGACGTTCTTGTCATGCTCGAGCGCGAGCAGGGGCMGGCCTCACTCAGCGACAGCCGCGCCAAGGTCGCCGCCCTCAAGGCCGCGCTGGTGCGCCTGCATGCCGAAGTCCTGGGCCGGTCGCTGGTGTTCCCACCCGAGGTGCAGGCATTCCCGGCTTTTGTCAGCAACCAGACCGAACTCTTCCAGCGCCGCCAGCGCGCCGTCAACCAGGAAGCCGCCGCCCTRCAGTCCATGCTGGCATCCACACGCGACGAGCTTTCCATCAGTGAGCCCCTGCTCAAGAGCGGCGACATCTCTCGCGTTGAAATCATCCGCCTGCAAAAGCAGGTCGCCGAACTCGAAGGCCAGATCACCAACCGGCGCAACAAATACTTCCAGGATGCCCAGGCCGAGATGACCAAGGCCGAAGAGGACCTCGCCACGCAAGAGCAGGTGCTTGCCGATCGCGCCACCACCTTTGAGCGCACCGAAATCCGCGCGCCCGCCCATGCCACCGTGCGCAACATCCGCTTCACCACACTTGGCTCGCGCGTCAAGGCCGGTGTCGGCCAGCCCGGAGAGCATCGCGCTCTGGCATGAACGCATGACCCGCTTTTGTCATGCACCCATGCCGCGTTCCGTCAAGGGCGTGACACGGGGCCGCGCGGTGCGGCAGCTGGGCCTGGTCTGGAGCGGCTCCAACGCGCAGGCCATGGCGCAACGCCGCAACATATGCCTGGCCGACCTGGAGCCTTTGCTCTCGGTGCGCGGTGTGCAGTGGCACAGCCTGCAGCTGGGTCCGCCGGCGGCCGAAATCGCCACCTCGGCCTGGCAGGGCTCCATGGTCGACTGGAGCCACCACCTGGCGGATTTTGGCGACACGGCGGGTCTGATGAGTTGCCTTGACGGCGTGGTGAGCGTGGACACGGCCTGCGTGCACCTGGCGGCCAGCCTGGGCCGCCCGACCTGGATGCTCTCGCGCTTTGACGCCTGCTGGCGCTGGATGGCGCCGCGCGAGGACAGCCCCTGGTACCCGAGCCTGAAGATATTCAACCAGGAGACCCCGGGCGAATGGGCCCCGGTGGTGCGGGCCTTGGGCGCCCATTTGAGCGCGGCAGCTTGAAAGTGCCGGCTGGCTTTGATCTGAAAACTGAAGGAGAGTCTCCATGAACAAAATCGATGGTGAAGACAACTGGATTCTTTTTGTCATTGGCGCCGCATTCGCGGTCTTCGTGGCCTGCAAGTTCTCCGGCTATTTCGGGCTGAGCCGGGAAGTAGCGGGGTCGGTGTTCTCCTGGATAGCCGTGCTGATCGTGCTCGGCCGTCTTTCCATGGCGGTGAAAGGCGATTTCCCAAGGCTGCGGCCGGAAAACACCTGGCCCATCCTGATGGGGCTGATCTGGGTATGCTGGTGGCCGGCCATGGACTACCGGGTGGCCCACAGCATGGCGCAATCGGGGGGGCTCGCACAGGATTTTCCGTGGTGGGTGACCCGGTACGCCAAGTGGGGAGGGCTGGTGGGCATTGTTACCCTGGGCTATCTGGCCAGGAAGTTATTTCGCCGCTTTTGACGCATCCCGCGGCGGCCAGGGATGCCCGGTGCTGCCGCGGACGCTGGCTTATTTTCTGAAAAACATCTCGTCGAACCTTCTTTTGTGCAGGGTTCGCTGTTCCTGCTGCCAGCGCAGGCGGAATTTTTCCGCCTGGATTTCAAACTCGGCCGCGCGCAGGCGGTGCGACCTGGCGAGGCTGTTCAGCTTGATGTAGCAAGCCTGCCAGTAGGTGGCTTGCCCGGCTTCGGATTTGCACTGCCTCTTCATGAGCCGCCAGCCGACGATGGCGATGACCGCGTACAGCGCGAGCGGCAGATAAATCGACAATCCGTTTCCTGCGTTGATGGCTTCCATGTTATTCACCCCATGATGTTTTCCCCGGCGTCGCGGCTGTCTTGCGGCGACGGGTTTTGACTTCCGCCTGCTTGTGTATCGAACTCCACGTGGATCGCGCCAATGCCCGGGTCCACATGGTCTGGAGACTGGGCAAGGGGCTTGCGGCGCTGCGGGTCGTGCCCTGAATGTCGCGCGTACAGCCCTGGTTTTCTGTAGCTTTGATGATCTCGCAATGTCGCCAGAAAGACATTGTTTGCTCATGCTTTTTTTGCATCGCTTGCTGTGTTGCCTGCATCGCGCCAATCCAGCGCGTGCCACCGAGGCAGCCCGCCGCGGACACATCCACGTCATAAAACCGGGCGAAGCTGGTTTCCTCCTCCTATTGGAGGATTGATCAGGCCGATTTGGCTGCGCACAATGCCTGCAGGCCTGACGCACCCGCGCATTCGCGCGCACAAACGGGGGAGCTGCCTGGGAAGCTTCACCACACGGAGGACATTCCATGGACATCCTGAGCAGCCAGAACAACTACGCCAGCCTTTCCGTGCGCGACCTGCTGGACGCGCGCAACCAGTTCCATGTGCACATGCTCAACAAGCGCAACGTCGTGGGCACGGCGGTGGGCTTGTACCTGATACGGCACAGCGATCCCTGGCCGGACGCGAAGAACCCGCTCAAAAAATCCACGGCGAAGAAAAAAGTGGAGCGTACCTTCGCCAACTCCGAGGTACGCCCCTATTCCTGGCCCTGCATCCTGGTGATGGTCGATGAGTGGGTAGAAGAGAAAGCCTTCGCCAGCAGCAAGCTGCATCCGCAGGACATGGTGCCCAAGATCCTGTATCTGCCCGATGGCCGTGTCGTTCCGGTCTGCGTCGTCAAGGTCGAGCCGCAGGCGCCGGGACGCAAGCAACTGCCCTCGTGGATCTGGCCGGAAGCGGCCATAGGCGGGGGCTTTCCGCTGTTGATCCGCAACCAGGGCCTGCTGCGCACGGCCAGCGCCGGCTGCCTGGTCAGCGACGGCCACACGATTTTTGCGCTGACCAACCGCCATGTCTGCGGCGAGCCAGGCGAACCCGTTCATGCGCGCCTGCGCGGCGAGGAAGTCGAGGTCGGCCATGCCTCCGAACGCCAGCTGACGCGTTTGCCCTTCACCGAGGTCTATCCGTCGTTTGCCGGCAAGCAGACCTACCTGAACCTGGACGTCGGCCTGGTCGAGGTCGACGACGCCAGGGACTGGACCAGCAGCGTCTACGGCCTCGGCGAGGTGGGTGCTCTCGCGGACCTCAACGAGCAGAACCTGGGTTTGCAACTGATAGACCACCCGGTGTCCGCCTTCGGCGCAGCCTCGGGCCACCTGGAGGGGCGCATCAAGGCGCTGTTTTACCGTTACAAATCCGTCGGCGGCTATGACTATGTGGCCGACCTGCTGATCGCGCCGCAGGATGCCAATCACCAGACACAGCCGGGCGATTCGGGGACGGTCTGGCACCTCAAAGTCGAGGCGGGCAAAGACGGCGAGGCGGAAAACGGCAAGCCCACTTACCGCCCGCTGGCCGTGGAATGGGGCGCACAGACCTTCAGCGTCGACGGCGGCGCCTACAACTTCGCGCTGGCGACCAACCTCAGCAATGTCTGCAAGCTGCTGGACGTGGAACTGGTGTCGGCCCACAACACGGCGGCCCAGCCTTACTGGGGAGCGACCGGCCACTACAGCATAGGCAATGTCGCGGTCGGCCAGGTCAAGGACAAAAAGCTCGCCAAGCTGCTTGCGGCCAACGCGCTGCGCGTCAGCTTTGACCGCGCCGACATCGCGCCCGGCAAGATCAACGAGGCGCTGAAAGACACGACGGGTTTTATCGCCCTGGCGGACGTGCCCGACGTGATCTGGAAAAAGCAGCCCGGCAAGGTCAAGGGCGGGCGCGACACCGGCTTCAACAGCGGGCCGGAACACCCGACGCACTACGCCGACATCGACGTGCCCGGCCCTGATGACGGGCCCACGCTGCGCGAGCTGTGCATGCAAAACAGTGACAGGGTGACGGTGGAATACTGGCAGGGCTTTTACGACAGCGTGGGCTCTACCGCCTCCAAGTCGCGCGGTTGCCTCCCCTTCCGCGTCTGGCAGTTCTATGACGCCATGGTCGCTTACGTCGAAAAAAAGGACTACGCGAGTTATGTGGCCGCGGCGGGGCTGCTGGCGCACTATGTGGGCGACGCCTGCCAGCCGCTGCACGGCTCCTTCCTGGCCGATGGCTACCAGGACCAGGTGACGGAAGGAGTCACCAGCACCGGCAAGCCCAAAAAGGAATGGCCCGCCAAGGGCGTGCATTCGGTCTATGAGACCAAGATGATTGACGCCAAGGCGGAAGAATTGTTCGAAGCCATCGACAAGGTGCTGGGTAAACCGGCCGTCAAGCTGGCGAAGATCGACGAAGGCCGCAAGGCCGCGATCGCCACCGTCAAGCTCATGGACGACGTCGCCAGGCTGATCGCGCCTGCGGAGATCTGCGACGCTTACGTCGAACTCGGCGAGGGCGCCTCGCGCTCGGTGATAGACGGCCTGTGGGAGCAGTTCGGCGGCAACACCGCCAAGGTCATGGCCCTGGGCATACGTAACCTGGCGCATATTTGGGAAAGCGCCTGGATCGCCGGCGGAGGTGAAAGCGCCAAGAGTTCGGACATGGTGGAGTTCTCCGAGGCCGACATCCGCAAGCGCTACGTCAACCCCAAGTTCGTTCCCTCGCTGGACCTGGACGGCCTGGCTACGGTACTTTAATCAGCGTCAGGCAGCGGAGAGGCGCGGTTCCTGCGTCAGGCTGTAGCAGGTGAACACGCGGTTCAGCGCCGGCAGGGGCGCGACTTCCATCTCGCCGGCGGCCGGCTCCATGATGACCATGGCCACGGTGGCCGAGAGGTTGTCGTGGCTGCCCAGGCGCGGCGGGCGGCAGACGGAATAGGGCAGGCCGAAGTCGTCGAAAAAAGCGTTCTTCAAATCCTGGCGGCTGAGTTTGTCGTGGGTGTTCAGCAGCTTGCGCACGCGCCAGTCGCGGTAATGGCTGTCGGGCGACTGGGAAATGCCCAGGTCCACGAGTTTGCTGAGCGCGACCGGGCTCATCCAGTGGTTGGCATGCACGATGAGGTTGTCGGCGCCGGGGTAAATCGGAAACGATTCATTCGTCGTGCATTCGAAGTCGATGCCGAAACCCTGGGCCATGCCCAGCATGATGTTGTTGGAGCAGGACTTGGGCGTGGCCGCGACGGCTTTCATGGCCAGTGAAAAAATCTCCTGCTCCAGCACCTTGCGGCGTATCAGCGACAGCGGCACGCCCAGCTGTTTGAAGTCGCGGTCCGATTCAAGGTAATTGGCGGTGATGGACACACCCGCGCTGTTGAAGCCGCTGCGGGCCAGCCCGCCGGCCTCGACAAAGGTCAAAAAATCGGGGCCGTTGTCATTGCGCACGCGCAGCACAACGGAGGTCTCGACACACTCGGCGCGCCAGTCCCAGTTCTGCCCGTGCAGCAGGTTTCCGTTGGCGGACCGCTCGGGCAGGATCAGGGCGCCCGTGCAGCCGTCGCCCGGTTCCGCGTCGGCTTGTTTGACTTTTTCGGCGCGCGCCTTGGCCAGAACCTCGGTGCGGGCGTTGATCATCACGATGTCCTGGAAGTCGACGCCCGCACCCTCGGCGATGCCGCGCATCTCGTCGATGTAGTGGGGGGCGAAGTCGCCGATTTCCTTGGCGAAGAAGTCGATCAGCCGCGCGCGCGCTTGCTCGCTGTAGCCCAGGTTGACCAGCGTCTGGCCATACAGGCGCGCGCTGCCGCGCACCCGGCCTGCGGCCTGGCGGCCGTACTGCAGGCCGCGCTCATGCGGGCTGCCGGAAACCGAAATAAAGGGGAATTGCTCGATGTTTGCCATGTTCTGTGCTGCCGTAAAAAGTGCCGGGAAGTTAAATGACGGCCGCCGCAAGGCGTACCTGTCCCTGCCTTGTGCGCTGCGCGCGCATCAAGGCCATTGAGAAAAGGGAAACGCCGAACGCTTACTTGGCGGCCAGCTTCGTATTCCAGAGCAGCGGTTTGCCTTCCCACACCGTGAAGCCGGCCACGCGCTTGCGCACGGCCCAGGAATCGGTCACGTTGTAGAGGATGACCAGCGGCGTCCTGGCGATCATCATCGCGTGCAACTGGTCGAACAGGGCCTGGCGCTTCTTCGGGTCGGCTTCGGTGAAGCTCTGGTCGATCAGCTTTTGCGCGGCCGGGTCGTCCCAGACCTTGCGCGGCTGCTTGGCCTTGGGGCCCGAGAACTGCTCATAGCTCAGGGCCGGGTCCAGGCGCGAGGAATAGGTGAAGGAGCTCAGCTGGTAGTTGCCGCTGTTGTAGCGGTCCAGCTGCGTCGCCCATTCCAGCACCTCGATCTGCGCGTTGATGCCCACGGCCTGCATCATGGCCTGGCTCATCACCGCAACCGAGAAGCTCGGCACATGGGCGCGCTTGTTGGCCTGGATCACGATGGGCTGTCCCTTGTAGCCGGCTTCCTTCAGCAGCTGTTTGGCCTTGGCCGGGTCGTGGCGGTAGCCCTTTTTTTGCGCGGCAGTGTAGAAGGCCGAAGTGTCCTGGATGGCCGAGTTGTTGACGCGGGCCAGGCCTTCGGACGCGGCCGCGACGAGCTGGTTCATGTCCAGCGACAAAGCGATGGCCTGGCGGATGCGCTCGTCCT
The DNA here is from genome assembly GCF_056405515.1 of Polaromonas sp. P1_G2. Taxonomy (NCBI): domain Bacteria; kingdom Pseudomonadati; phylum Pseudomonadota; class Betaproteobacteria; order Burkholderiales; family Comamonadaceae; genus Polaromonas; species Polaromonas sp. P1_G2. Next base: position 6,278 of record NZ_JBFUBY010000099.1, on the reverse strand, counting down.
TGAGCAGCGGGTCGTTGGTCTGCATCAGCAGCGTGTTCTTGCCGGCATCGACGGCGGCGACCACGTTGAGGTTTTTGTTCGCCTTGAGTTCCTGCACGTCGGAAGAGGTGATCTGGCCGGCATCGATGGCACCGGACTGCAGGCCGGCCTTGGAGGTCGACATGTCGGGCACGGTCAGGAACTTGACCTGCTGGACCAGCGGCTTCTTGAGGCCGAGATAGCCGTCGGGCTTGGTTCCGGGGGGCGACTGGTAGTCGGCGAAGGCGCTCAGGGTCACGTACTCGCCGCGCTTCCATTCCTCGAACTTGAAAGGGCCGGTGCCTATCGGCTTGTCCCAGCTGCCGTCTTCCTTGACGGATTTTTTGTTCAGGATGGCCGTCATGCCGCAGTCGGTGCGCGCCAGGTTGTCGAGGAAGACGGCCGAGGGTTTGTCCAGCTGCATGACCACCGTCTGCGCATCGGGCGCGGTGACGGAAGTGACTTTGACGCCGGAGCGGCCGTCAAATTCGCTGAGGCAGCGCCAGTCGGTCTTGGGATCGGTGTAGCGCTTCCAGCTCCACAGCACGTCGGCCGAGGTCATGGGCTCGCCGTTGTGGAATTTCACGTTGGTGCGCAGTTTGAAGATGTAGGTCAGGCCGTCGGGGCTGGTGACGATGGAGCGCGCCAGCAGCGGGCCGACCGTGCCGTTCTCGTGGTACGCGACCAGGCCTTCGACGATATTGAGCACCACGCCGTCAGTGGTGTTGTCGCGGTTCACGCCGGGATTGGTCGAGCGGATGTCGGCCGGCTGCGCAACCACGATTTGCGCCGTCTGGGCCTGCGCCGCGGAACAGGCCGCCAGCACGGCGGCACTCAGGAATTTCAATCGCAGGGAAAGCATGGGAGGCTCCTTAAAAATCAGGCTGGAAGCGGATGTATGGGGTTGATGGCGCCTGCCGGCGCATCGGGTTCGTCAAAACGCCACTTGAGCTGCATGCCGCCCTGGCCGGTGGGCGTCAGCGCGGGAATCGCCGACAGCAGCTTGCGGGTGTAGGCGTGCTGCGGGTTATCGAAAACCTCGTCGCGGCTGCCTTGTTCGATGATCTGGCCGGCCTGCATCACGATCACGCGATCCGCCACCTGCTCGACCACACCGAGGTCGTGGCTGATAAAGAGGCAGGCAAAGCCGTGGCGCTCCTGCAGCTCGGCCAGCAGCGCCAGCACCTGGGCGCGCACGGTCACGTCGAGCGCCGACACCGGCTCGTCGGCGATCACAAAGGCCGGTTCACGTATCAGCGCGCGGGCAATCGCCACGCGCTGGCGCTGCCCACCCGAGAGTTCATGCGCATAACGCTGCGCGTGCTGCGGCTGCAGCCCGACTTCGTCCAGCATCTTCGCCACGCGCGACTGCCGCTCAGTGGATGAAAGACCGAGCACCAGCCGCAGGCCTTCGCCGACCAGCTGTCCAATGCTCATGCGCGGGTTCAGCGAGGAATACGGGTCCTGGAACACCATCTGGCAATTGAGCCGGTAATCGAGCCAGCCCGCATCGCTGCGCGCAATCGAACGGCCGCGAAAGCGGATGTCGCCTTCGGTGGGCTTGATCAGCCCGGCAATCGCGCGGCCCAGCGTGGTCTTACCCGAGCCCGAGCCACCCACCACCGCGACGATTTCGCGCGGCCGCACCACCAGGTCTATGCCGTGCAGCACGCGCTTGGCGGTGGACTTGGCAAAGAGGCGGCGCTTGCCGGGGTAGTCGAAAACCAGCTTGCGCACTTCGATGACGGGCTGCTCGTCGGCAATCGTGCGCGCGGCCTGCCGGCGCGGGATGGCCTCCAGCAGCTTGCGCGTGTAGTCCTGCTTGGGGCCGGCCAGCAGGGCGGCGGTGTCGCCGGCTTCGACGACCTCGCCCTGCTGCATGACGATCATGCGCTGGGTGTAGCGCGCGACCATGGGCAGGTCGTGGCTGATCAGCAGCACGGCGGTGTTGTGTTCGCGCGTGAGGCCGACCATGAGCTCCAGCACGTCGCGCTGCACCAGCGCATCCAGGGCCGTGGTCGGCTCGTCGGCGATCAGCAGTGCGGGCTCCAGCAGCATGACCGAGGCCAGCATCATGCGCTGGCGCATGCCGCCCGAAAATTCATGCGGCCAGGCGGCCAGCGCGGCCTGCGGGTCGGTGATGCCAACGCGCGTGAGCATGGCCAAGGCCTTGTCGCGGCGCGCGGCCGGCGAGAGTTCGGGCCGGTGCAGGGCCAGGCCTTCGTCGAGCTGCCTGCCTATGGTCATCGACGGGTTGAGCGAAGTCATGGGCTCCTGGAACACCATGCCTATGCGCGCGCCGCGCAGCTTGCGCAGACGCGCGTCGCCGGCCGCCGCCATGTCTTCGCCTTCAAACAGGATGCGGCCCGCGCTGCGCACCAGCGGCGGCGGCGTGAGGCCCATGATGGCGCGCGCCGCCTGGGTCTTGCCGCTGCCGGATTCGCCGACGATGCCGACGATTTCGCCGGGTGCGACGGTGAAGGACACATTGCGTACGATTTCACGGCCGCCCTTGCCGATGGAAAGGCTCAGGCCGGAGACATCCACCAGGTTTGTCATTCGATGCCCCTCATGCGCGGATCGAGCAGGTCGCGCACCGCGTCGCCCAGGAAGTTGATGCCCAGCAGCGTGAGCGCGATGCACAGGCCCGGGAAGATGGAAAGATAAGTCGCCTGCGCCATGAAGGGCCGGGCCGCGGCCAGCATATTGCCCCAGGTCGGCGCCGGCGGCGGCACGCCCAGGCCGAGGAAGGACAGCGAGCTTTCCGCCAGGATGACCCAGCCGAACATCGAGGTGGCCAGCACCGTGAGCGGTGCCACGCAATTGGGCAGCACGTGGCGGAACATGGTGTAGAGCTCGGAGTTGCCCAGCACGCGTGAAGATTCGATGAACTCCTTTTCGCGCAGCGACATCACCGTGCCGCGCACGATGCGGGTGACGGAGGGCGTGTAGGCCAGGCCCAGCGCCAGGATGATGCCGTACTTGTTGGCGCCGAAGACGGCCAGCAGCGCCAGCGCCAGCAACAGGCCGGGGAAGGCCAGCAGGGCGTTGATGAAGGCCATGATGATGCGGTCGGTCCAGCCGCGCACAAAGCCGGTCAGCACGCCGATCGCCGTACCTGCGGTGATGGAGAGCAGCACCGTCAGGAAACTGATCCACAYGCTGTTGGAGGCGCCGGCCATCAGGCGCGAAAGCTCGTCACGGCCGAACTCGTCGGTGCCCAGCCAGTAAGTGGCGCTGGGCGGCTTCAGGCGCGCCAGGAAGTTGATCTTGAGCGGCTCGTGCGGCGTCCAGAAGAAGGCCAGCACGGCGGCCGCGAGGATCAGGCCCACGATGAAGAGGCCTATCAGGGCCTGCGGGGTGAGAAACTTTTTCATTCCGCGAGCACCCTGGGGTCGAAGATCGGATAGCAGAGATCGATCACCAGGTTGGTGACGACGTAAATCACGGCGACCAGCAGCAGGCAGCCCTGGATGACGGGGTAGTCGCGCGCGAAGATGGCGTCAACCAGCAGGCGGCCCAGGCCGGGAATCGTGAACACGGTCTCGACCACGGCCACCCCGCCCAGCAGGTTGCCCAGCACCAGGCCGATCAGCGTCCAGGTCGGGCCGAAGGAGTTGCGGAACGCATGGTGCACCAACACCGCGCGCTCCGACAGGCCCTTGGCGCGCGCATGCGTGATGTAGTCCAGCCGCAGCACTTCCAGCGTGCTGGCCCTGGCCATGCGGATCAGCACGCCGATCTCATGCAGGAACAGCGTGAGGATGGGCATCAGCAGATACAGCAGGCCGGATTTCCAGTCGCTCATGATGGAGACATAACCGACCACCGGCAGCCATTCAAGCTTCAGGCCGAAGAACAGCAGCAGCAACAGGCCCAGCCAGAAGGTGGGAATCGACACCAGCAGGGTGGCTGTGCCGACCAGCATCAGGTCGGGCAGGCGGTTTTGTTTCCAGGCCGCGATCATGCCGGCCGGCACCGCGACCAGGGTGGCGAAAAGCACCGCGACCAGCACGATTTGCGCGCTGACCAGGAAGCGGCTCAGCACCAGCTGCAGCACGGGTTCGCCGGTGTTGATGGAAACGCCGAGGTCGCCGCCCAGCACGTGGCGGCCCCAGATGCCGAACTGCACCGGCCAGCTTTTGTCGAGGCCGAGCTGGGCGCGCAGGTCGGCCAGGCGCACCGGGTCGGCGAGGTCGCCGAGCAGCAGCTGGGCCGGGTCGCCGGGGATCAGCCGTATCAGCACAAACACCGCGACCGCCACGATCAGCAGGGTCGGTATCGCCATCATGAGGCGGGCCAGCGCGAAACGTAGCATGGTCGGGCTTTCAGGGCTGGGGTGTGGAGGGCATCAGGCTGTGCGCATGTCGGCCAGTACGCCCGCGAGGAAGTCCTGCACCGTGTCGACGCAGGCCAGGCCGTTGTGGGGGACGTTGTCGACCAGGTCCAGGGTGACGCTGACGCCGGCCTGCGCAAAGGACTGGCGCAGGGTTTCCAGCCGCTCGGGCCGCGTGCGCCCGGCGTCGTTGGCGCCGGCCATGTAGAACTTGCCGCCTTCGCGGTGGGTGATCTCCCAGGTTTCCATGTCGGCCTTGCCGACCACCATGTGCACYGGCAGCGCCCTGAGCGCGGGCAGGTTCAGGGGCTTGCCGAAACGCTTTTCGAAATCGCGCACGCCCACCCACCAGTCCTGCTGGAAGTCCAGCAGCGTGACCGAGCCCGGCGCGCCTATGGACAGGGCCCAGAGGCGTTCGGGATGCAGCAGGCCGAAGCGGTTGACGAACTGGCCGCCGCCGGAATAGCCAAAGAGCGCGAATTTGGAAAAATCGCAGCCGAACTTGACAGCCACCTCGTGGACCATGCTCAGCAGGATCTGKTCGTAGCGGATGTCGGCTTCACGCAGGTGCTTGAAGCCGTCGCGGTTGCCGTCGCCCTGCGGGCCGGCCGGGAACAGCGGGCACAGCACGATGCAGTCGTTCCACTTGGCGAAGGCGGCGAAGGCGTCGCGGTATTCGGTGAAAGCGCGGCCCGTGCCGTGCACCACGACCACCAGCTGCATGGGCTGCTTCGAATTGCCCAGGTGCGGCGGAACATAGGTGCAGTAGGAAAAGCGCGGGTCGGTACGCGACGCAAAAATCGTGCTGTGGCCCAGGTCGTAGATCGCGGCGGCACGCTTGTCGCCGAAAGACGGGCTTGACGCCGCTGCGGCATTCGAGGAGAGCACTTCAGACATAAATCACCACCCACAAAAAGAGATTTAAAGCGGCCTGCTGGCCAAGGGTGATGCGCCGTGATGGAGGAGGGCATGAGTCCGTCACACAACCCTGTTAAGGCGGATTGTTCTCCATCCAGTTTAAAAAATATATCTATATTATGTTGTGAGATGATAAAGTTATTCTTTTGTATTGAAGCGAGTCGCGCGTGAGCACCATCCGCTTTTTGAGGACCTTTCTCGCCGTGGCGCAAGGCGGTTCTTTCGCCGCGGCGTCCGACCGCGTCGCGCTCACGCAGGCCGCGGTCGGGCTGCAGATGCGCGCGCTGGAGACCGAACTCAAAGCGGTGCTGTTCGAGCGCTCCGGGCGCGGCGTCGTGCTGTCGGACGCCGGCCGCGCGCTGATCGCCCATGCCGAAAAAATCATCGGCTACTACGACCAGATGCGCGAGGGCCTGGAAGGCGAGGGTGAGATCGCCGGCACGGTGACGGTGGGCTCCATCGTCACGGCCATGGGGCTGCTGTCCAACACGGTGGTCCGCATGAAGCCGCTGTACCCGCGCCTGAATGTGCGGCTGGTCATGCAGGAGTCCAGCGGCCTGGCGCGCAGTGTGCAAAGCGGTGAACTCGATGCGGCCATCTTCGTCGACGACTCGCCGCAGGAGCGCAGGGGCATGCGCTGGACGCCGCTGTACACCGAGCCGCTGACGGTGGTGGCGAGCTCACAGGTCGCGCCGCCGGGCAGCGATTTCAAAAAACTGCTGCGTGAGCAGCCCTTCCTGCGCTTCGACAGGCGCACGCCCAGCGGCATACGCATAGAGCAGACCCTGCGCAAGCTGGGCCTGGCACCGCAGGACTTCCTGGAGCTCAGCTCGCTGTCGGCCATCATCGAGCTGGTGCGCCAGAACGTGGGCATCACCATCGTGCCGCACGTCAAGAACGCCGACTGGGCCAATGACGCGCTGCTGCGCGTGCTGCCGCTGCCGGGCCGGCCCCCGACGCGGCTGATCGGCATGCTGGAGCAGGGCCAACGCGAGCACATCACCTC
>NZ_JBFUBY010000098.1:0-13936 GCF_056405515.1 Polaromonas sp. P1_G2 | reverse complement strand
CCATAAATCCGACAAACACTGGACTTTTTTTTGGAGTTTGTTAAAGTCAACCTACAAATGCATCAGTCATAGGTTGTCTGATGACTCGGAATTCTCGGTTTCGCCCCCTAGCTTGTCAATGGTTTTTTAATGGACTCAAGGAAAACCCCTAGTCGCCCGGAAGCAGGCCTTACGCCTGCCTTTCACGAAGAGCTGCCGCGCATGCGCCGGCCGCGCGGGCTGGTGGGCGAGATCGTCGAAAGCCTGGCCACCAGCATCCGCGAAGGCCGTCTCCAGCCGGGCGAAAAACTGCCCACCGAGGCCGAAATCATGGCCCGCTTCGACGTCAGCCGCACCGTGGTGCGCGAGTCGCTGTCCAAGCTGCAGGCCTCGGGCCTGGTCGAAACCCGGCACGGCATCGGCACTTTTGTGCTGCAGCCGCAGAGCGCCGGCAACTTCAAGATCACGGCCGAGGACTTTGCCACCGTGGCCGACGTGATCTCGGTGCTGGAGCTGCGCATCAGCCTGGAAACCGAGGCCGCGGGCCTGGCCGCCCAGAGGCGGACGCCGGAAAACCTCATCGCCATGGAAAACGCCCTGCGCGCCTTTCACGACTCCATCAGCCTCGATTCGGACGCGGTGCCGCCGGACTTCCAGTTCCACATGGAAGTGGCCCGCTCCACCGGCAACCGCCACTTCGCCGACCTGATGACCTACCTGGGCACCATGATCATCCCGCGCACCCGCGTGAACACGGCGCACTCCGCGCCCGAGGGTCGTTTCAACTACCTGCAGCGGGTCAACAGCGAGCACGAAAGCATTTACAACGCCATCCGCAACCAGGACGCCGAGGCCGCGCGCGCCGCCATGCGCACGCATCTGTCCAACAGCCGCGAACGGCTGCGCCGGGGCAATAACGCGCACACCATGCAACCGCCGGGAGAGCCTGCGGAGATGCAGCCTCCCCTGCCCCTGGGTACAAACCTGGTTGCATAAAGAATCGGCGAGTTGTACGATAACTGATAAATCAACTTTATCAACCCTCCACAACACGCCCGGTATGCCAGCCTCCCAAGCCTCCCCTGTTTCCCCACCCGCCGCTTCGCAAACTCCCCGCATCACCCGCGTCCAGGTGATCCCGGTGGCCGGCCAGGACAGCATGCTGCTGAACCTGAGCGGTGCGCACGGCCCCTTCTTCACCCGCAACATCCTGATCCTGACCGACAGCTCCGGSCGCACGGGCGTGGGCGAGGTGCCGGGCGGCGAGAAGATCCGCAACACCCTGCAGGACGCGGCGCCGCTGATTGAAGGCCAGTCGATAGGCGCGTGGAACCAGATCCTCAACACCCTGCGCACCGCCTTCGCCGACCGCGACAGCGGCGGCCGCGGCAACCAGACCTTTGACCTGCGCGTGGCGATCCACGCCGTGACCGCCGTGGAAAGCGCCCTGCTCGACCTGCTGGGCCAGTTCCTGGGCGTGCCCGTCGCAGCCTTGCTGGGCGACGGCCAGCAGCGCGATTCGGTGGCCATGCTCGGTTACCTGTTTTACGTCGCCGACCGCAAGCAAACCGGCCTGGCCWATGCGTCGGCGCCTGACGAGAAAGACGACTGGCTGCGCCTGCGCCATGAGGCCGCGATGGACGCCGACGGCATCGTCGCGCTGGCCGAAGCGGCCTACAAGCGCTACGGGTTCAAGGACTTCAAGCTCAAGGGCGGTGTGCTGCGCGGCGAAGAAGAGATGGAAGCCATCACCGCGCTGGCTGAGCGTTTTCCCGAGGCGCGCATCACGCTGGACCCGAACGGCGGCTGGCTGCTCAAGGACGCCATCCGCATCTGCCAGGGCCGCGGCGACGTGCTGGCTTATGCCGAAGACCCCTGCGGTGCTGAAGGCGTGTTCTCGGGCCGCGAGGTGATGGCGGAGTTCCGCCGCGCCACGGGCCTGCCGACCGCCACCAACATGATCGCCACCGACTGGCGCGAACTGTCGCACACCATCCACCTGCAGTCGGTGGACATCCCGCTGGCCGACCCGCACTTCTGGACCATGCAGGGCTCGGTGCGCGTGGCGCAGATCTGCCAGACCTGGGGCCTGACCTGGGGTTCGCATTCGAACAACCACTTCGACATTTCTCTGGCCATGTTCACGCACGTGGCCGCCGCCGCGCCGGGCAAAGTCACCGCGATCGACACGCACTGGATCTGGCAGGACGGCCAGCGCCTGACGAAGGCGCCGCTGCAGATCGTCGGCGGTGAAGTCGCCGTGCCCAAGCAGCCCGGCCTGGGTGTGGAGCTGGATATGGCCGAGGTGGAAAAAGCCCACCAGCTCTACCTCAAGCACGGCCTGGGCGCGCGCGATGACGCCGTGGCCATGCAGTACCTGATCCCCGGCTGGACCTTCAACAACAAGATGCCCTGCATGGTCCGGTAAAGCCGGCAGCTCCCCGGGATTTAGAGGATTCCGGAGGCCTTTTGTTTTGTTTTTTGTCATTGGGCGCGCCAGCGGCCCAGCAGGCGACTAGGGGCGGTATACCCCGGTGCCTTTTTCACCAGCGATACCCGTTCACCACTAATACAAACACCTGGAGACAAGACATGAAACGCAGAACCCTTTGCAGCCTTGCGGGCGCAACGCTATTGGCGCTGGCCGGCACGCTGGGCGCGGGCGGCGCCGCCGCGCAAACCAAACTCAAATGGGCGCACGTCTACGAGACGTCCGAGTCCTTTCACAAGCAGGCCGTCTGGGCCGCCGATGAAATCAAGAAGAAGACCAACGGACGCTACGTCGTCGAAGTCTTCCCGGCTTCGTCGCTGGGCAAGGAAACCGAAATCAACCAGGGCCTGACGCTGGGTACCGTGGACATCATCTACACCGGCGCCGCCTTTGCCGGCCGTGCCTATCCGCCGCTGTCCATCGCCGCCGCGCCTTTTGTGTTCCGCGACTACAACCACTTCCAGGCCTTCCGCAACGGCCCGATCTTCCAGGAACTGGCCCAGGGTTATGCAAGCAAGACCGGCGGCCAGCACATCGCGGGCTACACCTATTACGGTCTGCGCCACATGACCTCGAACAAGGCCATCTTCAAGCCCGAGGACATGAAGGGCCTCAAGCTGCGCGTGCCCGACGCGCCGCTGTTCGTGATGTTCCCCAAGGCGGTGGGCGCCAACCCGACGCCCATCGCGTTTGCCGAGGTCTACCTGGCGCTGCAGAACGGCACGGTCGACGCGCAGGAAAACCCGCTGCCCACCATCGAGGCCAAGAAGTTCTATGAAGTGCAGAAGTACATCACGCTGACGGGCCACATCACCGAATCGCTGGTCACCGCCGTGTCGGGCTCGGTCTGGTCCAAGCTCAGCGACGCCGACAAGAAAATCTTCGACCAGGTTCTGTGGGAAGCCTCCAGCCGCGCCAGCCAGGACATCGTCGATGCGGAAAACCGCCTGGTCGCCGAATTCGAGAAAAAGGGCAAGACGGTCAACAAGGTCGACCGCGCGCCTTTCGCCGCGGCCGTGCTGCCCTCGCTGACCGCCGCCGACGCGCCCTGGCCCAAGAGCCTCTACGAACGCATCCAGGCCATCAAGTAAAAGCCAGCGAACAAGCGGGAGGACGGCGCGGGCTGCCCTGCCCTCCCCCATCCATCCGCCTTTATTTCCGCATCGCGTTCAGAAACTAGCGGCCGCCCACTTGCGGCCGGCACCCACATCTCGAACAAGACATGCTTCCACTTCAATCCCAGCGGCTGCGCATCGCCGTCATAGGCGCGGGCCTCGGGTCCGCACCCCATTTCAACAGCCTGCGGGACCTGGCCGGCGAAGCCGAGCTTGTGTGTGTCTACGGCCGCAGCGCCGAGCGGCTGGCGGGTGTGGACGTGCCCGCCGGCGCGCGCAAGACCACGCGACTGGAGGACATCCTGGAAGATGCGAGCATCCAGGCCGTGCTGGTGCTGACGCCGCCCAACACGCATCTCGAGCTTGTGCAGCGCGTTGCGCGCGCGGGCAAACACGTGCTGGTCGAAAAGCCGCTGGAGACAGACCTGAACCGCGCCAACGCGCTGGTGGAGGCTTGCGAACAAGCCGGCGTCACGCTGGCCGTCATGCTGCAGCATCGCCTGCGCGAAGCGGCGGTGGCGCTGCGCGGCTTGATGGTGTCAGGCGAACTGGGGCAGCTGGTAAGCGCCACCGCCGCCGTGCGCTGGTGGCGGCCGCAGAGTTATTACGACGAGCCCGGGCGCGGCACCCTGGCACGGGACGGCGGCGGCGTGCTGATCACGCAGGCCATCCACACCCTGGACCTGTTGCTGAGCCTCATCGGCATGCCGGCGCGCGTGACGGGCATCGCCGGCACCAGCGCGGTGCACCGCATGGAAGGTGAAGACACCGCGGCCGCGTTGCTGCACTATGACAGCGGCGCGGTGGCCGTGGTGCAGGCCACGACGGCAGCTTACCCGGGATTTCCAGAGCGCATCGAACTCAACTTCACGCGCGGCACGGCGACACTGGAAGGCGGCGAGATGCGGGCTGCTTTCCAGGACGGCCGGACCGTGAGTGCCGGTGCGCGCCAGGTCTCGGGCGGCGGCGCCGACCCCATGGCCTTCGACCACGCCGCCCACAGGACAGTGCTGCAGGATTTCATACGCGCGGTGAAGAACGGCACGGCGCCAGCTGTCACAGGGCGCTCGGCGCTGGGCGTGCAGCAGTTCATAGAAGCCGTCATGGCATCGTCACAGTCGGGCGGCACGGTTCCCCTGCATCCGGCCGCCCTGATTCCCGTGATCTAAGACGGGTAGGCCCTCATCCAGATGTGGCGGGCATGTTCAGCTATAAAACTCGTAGCAGCCAGGGAATTGCGTTATATTTGGTTCCCGCCGATAGAAGCTTTTTGCTTAATAACACCTGTGACCGAATTGTGACCGAGGAGACGAGCTGATGAGTGCCAAAGAAAATGCAGCGGTAGGTCAACTACTTGAACTGCTGGAAGCACGCTATGCATTGCGCGTGCTGTGGGCTCTGAAGGACGGCCACCCCCAGACCTTTCGCCTCCTGCAAGACAGCGTCGGCAACATCACGCCCAACACCCTCAACACCCGCATCAAGGAATTGCGCGCCGCCGRCCTGATCGGCCATGGCAGCGACGGCTACATCGTCACCACCTTGGGCGCCGACCTGCTCAAGCGCCTGAACGACCTGCAGGCCTTCGCCGGCAAATGGGTGATCAGCCAGACGAAAAAACCCAAGCCCTGAGAAGCGGCTTGGCCGGCTCATCGGCACGAAAAAAAAAGCGACCACTTCGGTCGCTTTTTTTGTTATCCGACCAGACGCCCCTAGTCCACCGCGGCGCCCGAACGTTTCACCGCATCACCCCACAGCGTCATGTTGCTCGCGATGTGCCTGGCGAGTTCTTCCGGCGTGCCGGGCGCGGCCTCCGCGCCGCGCGACTGCAGTTGCGCGCGCAACTCGGGATCGGCCAGCGCCTTGTGGATTGCTTCGTTAAGCCGGTTGACGATGGGACGCGGCGTACCGGCGGGCACAAAAATCGCGTCCCACGCGCTGACGTCAAACCCGGCCAGGCCGGACTCCGCGATGGTGGGCAAGTCGGGCCAGCCCGCGACGCGCGTGGCCGTCGTCACCGCCAGCGGCTTGACGCGGCCGCCCTTGGCCTGCGGCGCGGCATTGGGCATCACCTCGATCATCATGTCGATCTGCCCACCCATCAGGTCGGTCATGGCCTGCGCGCCGCCACGGTAGGGAATGTGCACCACCGCCAGGCCGGCGCGCGATTTGTAGATCTCACCGGCCAGGTGCGAGGTCGTGCCGTTGCCGGCCGAGCCGAAGGTGTACTTGCCCGGATTCGCCTTGAGCAGTTTGGTGAGCTCCGCCATGGAGTTGACCTGCAGCGTGGGCCGTACCACCACCATGGCCGCGATGCGCGTGAGCTGGCTCACCGGCTCGAAGTCGCGCACGCTGAAACCCGGGGATTTGTAGATCGCATGGTTGATGGCATGCGTGCCGTTGGTGCCATAGAGCAAGGTGTAGCCGTCGGCCGGCGACTTGGCCGCCGCCGCGCTGCCCACATTGCCGCCGGCGCCGCCCAGGTTTTCCACCACGATGGGCTGGCCAAGTTCTTTGGCCGCGCGCAGCATGACCAGGCGCGCCAGCGTGTCGCCGCCGCCGCCGGCTGGAAACGGCACGATCAGCTTGATGGGCTTGTTGGGATAGGCCGCGGCCGGCTGGCCGTGGGCGGCAGGGGCGATCAGGGCTAAAGCAGCCGTCGCAGCAAGCAACATGCGGCGGGCTACGGCAATCGGCCGCAGGTGGGGAAAAGGCGAATTCATCGTGTCTCCTGGGGAAATAGGGCATGCTCGACGGCATTTAAAATTCTTAGTGATCTTATTTTATTGCACGCAATACTGGTAGTAATCACCTAGTTAACCCTTAGATACATAAGTATTGCATGCAATAATCCGTCAACTTTACCTCCACAGCCCATGTCTTCCCAGATCGACTACACCACCAACGAATTGAGGCGACGAATCCTCAGCGGCCAGGCGGCGCCCGGCGAACGCATGGTGGAACTGGAGCTTTCCGCCCAACTGGCCGTATCGCGAACGCCCATACGCATCGCGCTCGGCGAGCTTGAAAAAGAAGGCCTGCTGGAACGCTTGCCGACGCGCGGCTTTCGCGTGCGCCAGTTCAGCGTTGACGAAATCACCAATGCGGTCGACGTGCGCGGCGTGCTGGAAGGCATGGCGGCACGGCAGGCGGCCGAGCGCGGCCTCGGCCCCGACACCCGGGCCGAACTGCAGGCCTGCATTGATGAAGGCCGTTTGCTGCTAAAGAAGGCCGAGGCCGCCGGCCACGTGATCGACGCGGCCCGCTGGGTGCCCATGAATGCGCGTTTTCACGCCGCGCTGGTGGAAGCCGCCGGCAACAGCACGCTGGCCTCGGCGCTGGCGCATGTCAGCAAGACCCCGATGGCCGGCGCCGGTGCGCTGAGCCTGAACGGCGCCTTGCCGCTGCTGGAGTTCGGCTACATCCAGCGCGCCCAGAGCGACCATGAAGACGTGCTGGCCGCGCTGCTGGCCGGCGAAGGCACGCGCGCCGAAGCGCTGATGCGCGAACACGCCCACCGCAGCCGCGACAACAAGCGCGAGCTGATGGCGCGCATGCAAAAACTCCCCGCGGCCTGAGCCTTTTTATCAACGCGCCCAGCGCGCCGCCCAGGGCTCCAGCGGCACGCGGGCCGCGTTGCATACATAGCTGATCGCGTGGTACCAGCCGGCCAGCATCAGCAGCTCAACCAGTTGCGGCGCCGACCAGAGCCCGGCCAGTTCATGCCACAGCGCATCGCTCACCGTGCTGCTGTCGTGCAGCTCATCGACCAGCCGCAGCAACAGGCCGTCGCGCTGCGCCAGGCCCTGCCCGCCCGAGGCCGGGTCGGCAATCGCGGCGTTGTCGGCGTCGCTGAAACCTGCCGCCCGGCCGAAGGCGGTGACGTGCACGCCCCATTCATACTCCGCGCCGCAGCGCGCGCAGACGCGGTTGATCACCACCTCGCGGTCACGCAAGGACAGGCTGGCGCTGGAGCCGAGCAGGTAGCCGCCCCATGAGGGCATGCGCTCCAGCAGCCTGGGGTTGACGGCCAGCACGCGGAAAAGCGCCAGCACATTCGGCGCGGCCGGCGGCGTGATCTTTTTGAGGAGCGCGTCCTGCTCGGGGGTGTAAGGCGGCTCCACTGGCGCGATGCGAGGCAGGGGTGCAGTAGTTGTCGTGGTGTTTGTCATGGCGGGAAGGCTTCCGGTTGGGTTGAGGGACTTTCAATCGCTACGGATTTCGTAGCGATTACCCACTATATCGCTACGTATTCCGTAGCAATCGTCGCAGACACGACAGGCGCAGCCCCTACAATCCAGGGCATGACGTCCACCCTCCCCCTTCCCGRCAAACCGGTTCGCGGCTCCGCCACGGGCCGGCCCGTGATGGCCTTGCTGGACCTGCTGGGCCGGCGCGGCACGCTGCGCCTGCTGTGGGAACTGCGTGATGGGCAGGCGCAAAGCTTCCGGCAATTGGCAGCAAATGCCGGAAACATGTCGCCTTCGGTCATGAACGACCGGCTGAAGGAGTTGCGCGAGGCGCGGCTTGTGGAACTCGCAAGCGGCGGCTACGTCCTCACCGCCACGGGCAGCGGACTGCTGCACAAGCTCAAACCGCTCCACCAGTGGGCAGAAGAATGGGCCGCCCAGGACGCATAAGCCAATCCGGCCGCCGCTCCTCGCGCGGCCAAAAATTTCGTAATCCAAATCGAAGCCCTTGTCTTGAAAAGGGCTTTGCCATCCCCAGTTGGGAACCTTACCAACACCAACCCTGTTGCTTCGCATGTCTGAAAACAAACAACCCGAACAAAATCAACCCCTTAGCGGCGAACCCAGCCCCGAGGAACTCGAAGCGGCGCAAGCCGCCAATGAGTTTGACGCGCTGACCGTGGCGCAGGCCGAAGTCGCCACCCTGCAGGCCAAAAACACCGAGCTGTCCGACAGCTACCTGCGCGCCAAGGCCGAGACCGAAAACGCCCGCCGGCGTGCCGACGAAGACGTGGCCAAGGCCCGCAAGTTCGCGCTCGAAAGCTTCGCCGAAAGCCTGCTGCCGGTGGCCGATAGCCTGGAAGCCGGCCTGGCCATCCAGGAAGCCTCGCCCGAGCAGATCCGCGAAGGCGCCGAAGCCACGCTCAAGCAGCTCAAGAGCGCGCTCGAGCGCAACCGGGTCGTGGCCATAGACCCCGCCGCCGGCACCAAATTCGATCCCGCCCAGCACCAGGCCATCAGCATGGTGCCGGCCGACCAGGAAGCCAACACCGTGGTCAGCGTGCTGCAAAAAGGCTACCTGATCGCCGAGCGCGTGCTGCGCCCTGCCCTGGTAACGGTGGCAGCCTCCAAATAACAGACCACAAACGAATGCAAAAACATGTTGAGGCCCTTGAAGCCCACCAACTTACCCACAAGTTATCAACATAGTCGTTCACAGCGGCCAGGGGGCTTAAACCCCGGCCACCCCACTTTCAATCTTTCACGAATCAAAAAAGCAGGAGTAAATCATCATGGGAAGAATCATCGGCATTGACCTGGGCACCACCAACAGCTGCGTATCCGTCATGGAGGGGAATACCCCCCGCGTGATCGAAAACTCGGAAGGCGTGCGCACCACCCCTTCCATCGTCGCTTACCAGGAAGACGGCGAAGTGCTGGTCGGCGCATCCGCCAAGCGCCAGGCCGTGACCAACCCSRARAACACRSTCTWCGCCGTCAAGCGCCTGATCGGCCGCAAGTTCACTGAAAAAGAAGTCCAGAAGGACATCGCGATGATGCCCTACGCCATCGTCGCGGCCGACAACGGCGACGCCTGGGTTGAAGTGCGCGGCAAGAAGATCTCGGCCCAGCAAGTCAGCGCCGACATCCTGCGCAAGATGAAGAAAACCGCCGAAGACTACCTCGGCGAGCCCGTCACCGAAGCCGTGATCACCGTGCCCGCCTACTTCAACGACGCACAGCGCCAGGCCACCAAAGACGCCGGCCGCATCGCCGGCCTCGAAGTCAAGCGCATCATCAACGAACCCACCGCGGCAGCCCTGGCCTTCGGCCTGGACAAGCAGGAAAAGGGCGACCGCAAGATCGCCGTGTATGACCTGGGCGGCGGCACCTTCGACATCTCCATCATCGAGATCGCCGATGTCGACGGCGAAAAGCAGTTTGAAGTGCTGTCGACCAACGGCGACACCTTCCTGGGCGGCGAAGACTTCGACCAGCGCGTCATCGACTACATCGTGGCCGAGTTCAAGAAAGACAGCGGCATCGACCTGTCCAAGGACGTGGTCGCCCTGCAGCGCCTGAAAGACTCCGCGGAGAAGGCCAAGATCGAGCTGTCCAACAGCCCGCAGACCGAAGTCAACATTCCCTACATCGCGCACGACCCCGCGACCGGCCCCAAGCACCTGCTGGTCAAGCTGACCCGCGCCAAGCTTGAAAGCCTGGTCGACGAACTGATCGAGCGCACGATTGCGCCTTGCCGCATCGCCATGAAAGACGCCGGCGTCAGCGCGGCCGACATCCATGACGTGATCCTGGTCGGCGGCCAGACCCGCATGCCCAAGGTGCAGGAAAAGGTCAAGGAGCTGTTCGGCAAGGAACCGCGCAAGGACGTGAACCCCGACGAAGCCGTCGCCGTGGGCGCCGCGATCCAGGGCCAGGTCCTGTCCGGCGACCGCACCGACGTGCTGCTGCTCGACGTCACCCCGCTGTCCCTGGGTATCGAAACCATGGGCGGTGTGATGACCAAGATGATCAAGAAGAACACGACCATCCCGACCAAGTTCGCGCAGACCTTCTCCACCGCCGAAGACAACCAGCCGGCCGTGACCATCAAGGTGTTCCAGGGCGAACGCGAAATCGCCTCGGGCAACAAGGCGCTGGGCGAGTTCAACCTCGAGGGCATTCCGCCGGCATCGCGCGGCACGCCGCAGATCGAAGTGTCCTTCGACATCGACGCCAACGGCATCCTGCACGTGGGCGCCAAGGATAAGGGCACCGGCAAGGAAAACAAGATCACCATCAAGGCCAACTCTGGCCTGTCCGAAGCTGAAATCCAGCAAATGGTGAAAGACGCCGAGCTGAACGCCGAAGAAGACAAGAAGAAGGTCGAGTTCGTGACCGCCAAGAACAACGCCGAAGCCATGGTGCACAGCGTGAAGAAATCGCTGGGCGAATACGGCGACAAGCTCGAAGCCGGCGAGAAGGAAAAGATCGAGACCGCCATCAAGGACATGGAAGAGGCGCTCAAGGGCGACGACAAGGCCGCCATCGACGCCAAGAACACGGCCCTGATGGAAGCCAGCCAGAAGCTCGGCGAAAAAATGTACGCCGACATGCAGGCCTCGCAAGCGGCAGCCGGCGGTGACGCGGGCGCCGCGGGTGCCGCGCAAGCCGAGGCCAAGCCGGCAGACGACAATGTCGTGGACGCTGAGGTCAAGGAAGTCAAGAAGGGTTAAGACCCGGTGGCAACAAGCCCTGCATTGGCGCGATAACTGCATGCACGCGCAGACGGCACAATCAGGTGCACAAGGCGGAAACCGGGAGCTATCCCGGCTTTCCGCTTTTGTACATCTGCCGATACCGCCAATGCCAGCGCCTGCCGGCTGACCGCCGACCCGATCAACGACCAAGACCCTGAGCTGCCATGGCAACAAAAAAAGACTATTACGACACACTGGGCGTCCCCAAGAACGCCAGTGACGAGGACATCAAAAAAGCGTATCGCAAGCTCGCGATGAAGCACCACCCCGACCGCAACCAGGGGGATGCGTCCAAGGTCGCCGAGGAAAAATTCAAGGAGGCCAAAGAGGCCTACGAGATGCTCTCCGACGAGAACAAGCGCGCGGCCTACGACCAGTACGGCCACGCGRGCGTCGACCCCARCATGCGCGGAGGGCCGGGCGCGGAAGGCTTCGGCGGGTTTGCCGAGGCCTTCGGCGACATCTTCGGCGACGTGTTCGGCGGCCAGCGCGGCGGTGGCCAGCAGCGCGGCGGCCGCCAGGTCTACCGCGGCGGCGACCTCAGCTACGCCATGGAGATCACGCTCGAGGAAGCGGCCCACGGCAAAGAGGCACAGATCCGCATCCCGAGTTGGGACGACTGCAACACCTGCCACGGCAGCGGCGCCAAGCCCGGCACCAAGGTGGTGACCTGCACCACCTGCCACGGCCACGGCGTGGTGCAGATGCGCCAGGGCTTTTTCAGCGTGCAGCAGACCTGCCCGCAGTGCAAAGGCACCGGCAAGCTGATCCCCGAACCCTGCGTGACCTGCCACGGCCTGGGCAAGACCAAAAACAACAAGACGCTGGAAGTCAAGATCCCCGCGGGCATCGACGACGGCATGCGCATACGTTCCACCGGCAACGGCGAGCCCGGCACCAACGGCGGCCCGCCCGGCGACCTCTACATCGAGATCCGCCTGAAGAAGCACGACATCTTCGAGCGCGACGGCGACGACCTGCACTGCGCTGTGCCCATCAGCTTCACCACAGCGGCGCTGGGCGGCGAGATCGAGGTGCCGACACTCGCCGGCAAGGCCGCCATCGACATCCCCGAAGGAACCCAGGCCGCCAAGCAGTTCCGCCTGCGCGGCAAGGGCATCAAGGGCGTGCGGTCCAGCTATCCCGGCGACCTGTACTGCCACATCACGGTGGAAACGCCGGTCAAGCTCACCGAGCACCAGCGCAAGCTGCTCAAGGAGCTTGACGAGTCGCTGAAAAAAGGCGGTGCCAAGCATTCGCCGAGCGAAGAGGGCTGGGCCGACAAACTGAAGAGCTTCTTCAGCGCCTGATGGCCTGACCTTTCAAACCAAAAATGCCGGACTTGCTCCGGCATTTTTTATGCGCGGCCCGAAAATTTGCGAATGTTGTTTTGCGAACAAGGCGGCACACACTGTCACAGGCCTGTCGTCATCCCACGTCTACGATCAGCCTTTTAACTTTTAACTCAGGGAAGCACCCATGACCGTATCGACCCGCAAGGCCTTCAACTTCAGGCAAGGCGCCTTGCTCGCCCTCGTTTGCAGCGGCGTGCTGCTGGCCGCCTGCACCTCCTCGGGCACGCCCTCGCAAGCCGGCCTCTCCACACTCGACGGCAAGGCGCCCCTGGTTATCGCCCACCGCGGTGCTTCCGGCTACGTGCCCGAAGAAACACTGGAAGCCTATGCGCGCGCCATCGAGCTCGGCGCCGACGTGATCGAGATGGACTTGATCGTCTCCAAGGACGGCGTGCTGATGACCCGCCACGACCCCAACCTGGCCTTCAGCACCGACGTGGCCAAACACCCGGAATTCGCCTCGCGCAAAAAGACCATCAAGGTTGACGGCGAGACACAGACCGGCTGGTTCAGCGATGACTTCACGCTGGCCGAGATTCGCACCCTGGGCGCCATCTCGACCGATGCCGAGCGCCCCCAGCAGTTCAACGGCCAGTACAAGGTGCCGACCTTCCAGGAAGTCGTGGACCTGGCCAAGGCCCAGTCCATCAAGACAGGCCGCAGCATCGCGATCTACCCTGAGACCAAGAACCCGACCTACTTCCGCGAACGCGGCCTGCCGATGGAAGACAAGCTGATCGCCATCATCAACGCCGCCGGCTGGAACAGCAAGACCGCGCCCATCTACGTGCAGTCCTTCGAACCCGGCAGCCTCAAGTACATGAAAAGCAAGGGCCTGAACACGCGCCTGATCCAGCTGATCGACGGTGACGGCATAGACCCCAAAACCGGCCGCGTCACCTTTGCGCTGCCCAGCGACCGTCCCTATGACTGGACCCAGGCCGGCGACAAGCGTTTCTTCGACGCCATGGTGACACCTGAAGGCCTGGCTGAAATCAAGACCTATGCCGACGGCATAGGCCCGTGGAAACGCTACATCATCAGCACCAAGGGCACCATAGGCACCGACGGCAAGCAGGTCGACATCAACCGCGACGGCAAGCTCAACGATGCGGACTCCAACTCGCAGCCCGCCACCAGCCTGGTGGCCGACGCGCACAAGGCCGGCCTCTTCGTCCACCCCTTCACCTTCCGCAACGAATCGCGCCGCCTGGCCGCCGACTACCAGGGCGACCCCAAGGCCGAGTACCTGGCCTTCTACCGCGCCGGCGTGGACGGTGTGTTCACCGACTTCACCGATACCGCCATTGCCGCGCGCACGCAGTACCTGAAAGAAGCCGGCCGCTAAAAGCCTGTCGCGCTTTTTTTCAAGCAGCGCCGGCCGCCTGCGCTCCTTTCAGGGAGCCAGGCGGCTTTTTCATTCGGGCCGGCGCCCCGGTGTTTTCTCAAAATGAAACATCTTGCGGGCCAGGGGCGAAGGGACTGGCTTATAGTGCCTTACGCAGCGCAATGCCCTTTCGCCCACCCCTAACGCAAGCACCCGCAC
>NZ_JBFUBY010000097.1:0-17577 GCF_056405515.1 Polaromonas sp. P1_G2 | reverse complement strand
GCTCACAGCCGCCGGCGAGCTCGAAGGCTGGCAGCGCTGGCGCGCCGACCACATCCGCGAGGAACAGGTCGTCAAGGCCGAGGCGCTGGTGGCCAAGCCGCTGGGCGGGCGCAAACAGCAGGAAGCCCTGCGCGCCATGCGCGAGCAGTGGAAGACCAGCGACCAGGGCGGCACGCCCAACCACGCGCTGTGGAAGCGTTTCGACGACGCCTGCAACGAAGCCCACAAAGTCGTCGAGGCCTGGCTCGAGAAAGTGAAAGAGCAAAGCGAGGCCGTCAAGGCCGAGCGCAAGCTGCTGATCGACGAAGTGCTGGCCTGGGCCGAAGCCAACAAGGGCAACACCGACTGGAAGCACCACATCCGCAGCCTCAACGGCTTTGTCGAGAAATGGCGCGAGGCCGGCCACCTGGGCGAAAAGGCTTTTGCCGAAATCCAGCCCGTGTGGAAGGCTGCCATGGAGCAGGCCGACGCGGGCCTCACCGCCGCGCGCGCCGAGAGCATCGCGCGCCGCAAGGCCATGATTGAAGAGGCCGCTGTGCTGGGCGCCGAGCCGCAGCTGCGCATAGATGCCGTCAAGTCGCTGCAGCAGCGCTGGCAGCACGAGGCGCAGGCCGTGCCGATCGAGCGCAAGCAGGAACAGAAGATGTGGGATGCGTTCCGCAAGCCCATAGACGACGCCTTCCAGCGCAAGACCGCCGAGCGCGAAAAAGCCGCTGCGGCCCTGGGCGAATACGACCGCATGGTGCTCGAAGCCYCCAAGGCCGTGGAAGCCGCCACCGCCAGCGGCGATGCGCAGAAGATCCACGCCGCCGCCAAGGCRCTCGAAGCCATCGTGCGCGGCCAGGTGCCCGTGGCTGCGGCGCCTGTTGCTGCGCCCGCCGAATCGACGCCTTCCGTGGAGGCCACGCTGGCCGCATCCGAGAGCGCACCTGTCGCGCCAGCCGGCGAGGCCGCTGAAGCCGCACCCGAGGCGCTGGCTGAGCCCGCGGCCGAGGCGGAAGCGGCTGCCGCCGCCGAGTTCGCCGAAGCCGGCGAACCGGCCAGCGCGCCCGCCGAGCCGCCACCCGCACCCAAGCCCGCGCCCAAGCCTGTTGTGGCACGGCGCGGCGACGACCGCCCCGGCATGAAAAAGGCCGAGCCCGCGGCTGCGGGGCGCGGCGGCAAGTTCGGCGACCGCAAGGATACGCGCCCGGGCGGCAAACCCGCTGGCCCGCGCCAAAGCACCGACAACAAATTCGAACCCTACCGCCCCGACCGCGACAGCCGCGACGCCCGCCTGGGCCGTGATGACCGCGGCCCGCGTGGCAGCGACCGGCCGGCCTTTGAAGAGCGCGGCCCGCGCCTGGGCGATGCCGCCTTCCGCGCCCAGCGCGAAGCCTTTGAAGCGGCCAACCAGGCCCTGAAAAAGCTCGCCATGCAGGCGCACGGCGAGGTGCTGACGCACCTGCTCAGCGCCTGGGAAAAACGCGACCCGGAACAACTGCCCAGCGCGCAGGAACTCGGCAAGGCCGTGCCGCCGGCGGTGCGCAGCCGCTGGGTGCAGGCCGTCAGCACGCCTTCGGGCAAGGACGCTTCCGAAGCGTTGCTGCGCCTGGAGATCGCCGCCGACCTGCCCACGCCGGCCGAGCACATCAGCGCGCGCCGCATGCTGCAACTGCAGTTGCTGACCAAACGCAACGCGCCCGCGCCGACCGAGACCTGGGGCGAAGACACGGCCCAGGTGCTGGCGGCCGACTTCGACGCCGGCAATGCCAGGCGCGTGCAGAACGTGCTGAAGGCGCTGCTTAAACGATGAGCGGTGTTGCCGCTGCCGTGGCGCTGCCGGAGGAGCGACAGCAGAGCTTGGGCGAGGAAATCGCCAACAGCGTCAGCCACGGCGTGGCGCTGCTCGCCGCGCTGGCGGCCGCGCCTTTCCTGGTGCTGGCCAGCGCGCGGCAGGGTGATGCCATCGATATTGCGGGCGCCTCGGTGTTCGCCGCCACCATGGTGCTGCTGTACTTCACCTCCATGCTGTACCACGCGCTGCCGACGGTTCGCGCCGCGCGCGCCAAGAGCGTGTTCCAGGTCCTGGACCATGGCGCGATCTACCTGCTGATTGCCGGCACCTACACGCCGTTCACGCTGGGCGTGCTGCGCGGGCCCTGGGGCTGGACGCTGTTCGGCCTGGTCTGGGCCATGGCGCTGGCCGGCGTGGCGGTGAAGGCCGTCGCGGGCATACGCTACCCGCGCGTGTCCACGGCGCTCTACCTCGCGATGGGATGGATTGCCGTGATCGCCGTCAAGCCGATGCTGGAACTTATCCCGGGCTGGGGCTTGTTCTGGCTGGTGGCCGGCGGCCTGTTCTATACCCTGGGCGTGGGTTTCTTCGCCACCGATTCCAGGCTGCGCTACGGGCACTTCATCTGGCACCTGTTCGTGGCGGCCGGCACGGCCTGCCACTGCGTGGCCGTGCTGTATTACGCGTCCTAGCCTGGCCTTACCCGGGATTGAAGGCCGTCCTGAGCTGCTAGGACAGCAGCCGGATCAGCGTATCGGGGTGAATGCCCCAGCCTGCCAGGCCCGCCAGGCCCATCATTACGCCAAAGCCTGTGGGCACCAGGGCCAGAAAATAGAGCCACCAGAAATGGGTCAGCGCCGTGACGGCCAGCAGCGAAATGGCGATGGCCAGCAGGGCGTCGGCCAGGTCGAATTGGTCATCACGAAAATTGGCGGCGTCATAGTCTTTCTGGTCCTGCTCGGCTTGTGTTTTCAGCTCGTCTTTTTTTCGGGCTTGCTCGGCAGCCAGCTGTTCGTACTGCGCAATCGCCTTCTGGTAATTGGCTTGCTCCGAAGCGGGCTGTGACGGGGCGGCCAGCCGCAGTTGCAGCAGCGTGCCTTTGGCGACTTCCTCGCGGATATTGCGCGCCTGGTAGAAGTTCCAGTGGTCCAGCTTGTTGGCCTGCGCCTGCTGCATCGCCTGGACGATGTTGTCGTCCTTGACCTTGCAGATGCCCATGAAGGTGGCCAGCAGGGCAATCGTGATGGCCACGAACTGGTTGAGCTTGCGGTACTGCGCGAAAGATGCATCGTCGGCGTCGTCGCCCTTGGGGCCAGGCCTGGCCGCGAGGTCAGCGCGCCGCTTCGATCAAATGGGCGATCCCGTCAAATCCCAGGCGCCGCGCGTGCTGCTGCGCATTCAATCCGTCGTTGTCGATCAGCGCTGGGTTCGCGCCCGCCGCCAGCAGGCGCTGGACCACGGCCGTGTGTCCCTGCATGGCGGCCAGTATCAGGGGCGTGCGGCCCGCCGAGTCGGCTGCATTGAGTGCGGCGCCTTGTTGGAGCAAGCGCTCCACTTGCGGCAGATTGCCCGCGCGCGCCGCCTTCTGCAGTGCGCCCGCCAGTTTGGGTATGCCGGGCGCTTCCTTCAGGAAGAGGGCCTCTGGCGGGCCTTGCCTTTCCCGTTTCTCTTGCGGCGCCGCAGCGGCACGCGCGGCTGCGGCGGGTGCAGCCGCCGCAGGCGCAGCGGGTGCCGGTGCAGCCACGGGAGCAGGGGGCTGAATTGCTGCGACGGCAGGTGGGGCCGGGGCGGCCTGCGGTACAGGTGCCGGGGAGGCGGTGAGCCCTCCCACTGCGGAGTCGGCCTGGCGCTGTAGCGTCCGCGGCCGCCGGGGCCGCCGGGGTGGATGGAGCGGTAGCCGCGGCCGGTGGTGCGCTCGCGCTGGGCTGGCCGAAGGCCAGGTCTTTTTCCTCATCCGTGCCGCGGTCGAATTGCAGCACCAGCAGGCCGGTCAGGCCGGCCAGCGCCAGGCTGGCCAGGGCGGAGATTTTCCAGCGCGACTGGTTGGCGGCGGGGGGCGTGGGTGCACCACTGCCGGCGGCCGGGGTTTGCCTGCCGGCCTCGATCACCATCTGCGCATGGGCGCGCACCGCATCCCGCACGTGCGCGCCGGGCCGCCGTGCATCCCGCGCGCTGGCTTCGCGGTAGCGCTGCATCAGCTCATCGCCGGGCGGGCTGCGGTCAGGCTCTGTCATGCAAACTCCTGTAGCTGCTGGCGCAGGCTGTTTCGTGCATAGCGCAGGCGGCTTTTGGCGGTCTCGAAATTCACGCCGGTGGCGGCGGCGATCTCGTCCACGCTGAGGCCGGCTTCGGCCTGCAGCAGGAAGGCCTCGCGCTGTTCGCGGGGCAGGCGCTCGACCGCGGCAATCAAGGCCGCCGCCTGCTCGCTGGACTCCAGCCGGCGCAAGGGGCCGAAGCCCGAATCGGCGGCCAGCGTGTCGCCCAGGCCGGGGCTCTCGCCGCCCTCACCGTCGTCACCGCCGTTGCCGTCGATGCTCACATGGTGCCGCGCGGTGCGAAAGTAATCAATCAACCGGTTGTGCGCCATGGTGAACAGCCAGGTCTTGAAGCGCGCCGACACCTTGTAGGTGGGCGCGCTGCGGGCCACGGCAAACCACACGTCCTGCAGCAGGTCGTCGGCCACCGCCTGCACCCGCACGCTGCGAAACACATAACGCCACACACCGAGCTCGTGGCGCGCATAAAGCGCATCGAAAGCCGCGATGTCGCCGGCCGCATAGCGCAGCATCAGCGATTCGTCGCTGTCTTCGGCTGCGTCTTCGGACGGGGGCGCACTGGGCATGCGCCACTTTATCAGCCCTCACGGTCGCCCACTGTGTACGGCTTGTTGCGCCGTCAATGGGGATCTGGAACATACGAGAAGCTGCGGGATTCCGGGAAAGGATTGGGGCTGGGAATCGTCGGTACTGATTCACGGATCACACCGGCGGCAACCAGGTTCTCGCGGCTGTCGTAACGGATGCGGATCACCTCGTTGGGCTGGGCCTGCAGGCGCGCGAAGCTGGTGTGCGACACCACCGAGCTTTCGCGGGCGCCGTGGCCGGTTCCCAGCTTGGGCGCCGGCATCGGGGCAGCCTGCTGCTTCCTGAGCGAGCCCTCGGCAGAGGCGGATGCGTCCGCGCCGCCCATGATGCGATCGGCCAGTGATTCCGCTGCGGGGGCCGCCGGGGCAGGGGCGCCGCGCAGGCTGGCGGGTGCCTCGCGTTCGCTGCGGTCGCGGCTGGAATAGGCCGGCGCCTGGGCCACCGGTTCGGGCAGCCGTTCGCGAAAGAGCGCCACGCCGATCACGCCGACGTTGGCCGGCCTGCCGGTGCGGCCGGCGTAAGAATCCCCGAGCGCGGAAAACTCGAAGGCCGCGACTTCGCTGCTGCTTTTGCGCCAGCCCGTCACCTGGTATTGCTGCCAAGGTGAAAACACATAACCGGTCTGGTCCCAGGCGGCGGTTTCGCCGCTCAACACGTTGACGCCGTCGACGGCGGTCACGGCCAGCACCCGCTCGCCGAGCTTGTTGCGCACGGCGATCGCATATTTGGCACCGTACTGGCCGGCCACCCAGTAATCGCCGCGGTGGTAGTACAGCGGCAGCGTGGCGCCGGTGTTGCGGTCTACCACGGTGATGTCGGCCAGGCGTCCGACGGCCTGCGCCGGCAGGGCCCAGGCGGACAAGGCCAGCAGGATGGAAGCGGGGAGGAGATGGGGTTTCATGGGGGCTCCGGAAGGTGGTGGAGCCCCATGAAACGAAGCAGGCGGGGGAAAGGGGTTAAGGAGGGCTGGGAAGGTGTCAAGAGCCGCTTGGAAAACCCCGGAAACGGGGCTTCGGTGCCGTTTCCTCTCGTTATTTGGCGGGAATGAAGAATTTATCGAACAACACCGTCATCGGCGCGAAATCCTGGGTGAAACGTTCGCGGTTGACGAAGTAGGCCTCGCAGGCCACGGCGAAAAACTCGGCCGGGGAGCCCGCGCCGTAGTCGTCCAGCCACGGCGGCGCGGCGCCGAAACGCTTGGCCATGGCGACTTTTTCGCAAAACTCGTCAAAGGCCGGCTGCATCACCGAGTGCCATGCGCTCAGGGCGCTGCGGGTGGGGAGAGGCGGGCAGCCGTCGGCCGCGCCGTCGCGCATGTCGATCTTGTGGATGAATTCGTGGATCACGACGTTGTGCCCGTGCTCGGCCGCGCCACCCGCGGCGGCGACCTCCTGCCAGCTCAAGGTGACGGGGCCGCCGTCCATGGCTTCGCCCAGCAGGGTTTCGCTGTAGCGGTGCACCACGCCGGCCTGGTCGGTGACTTCGCGGCGCGCCAGCATGGCGCCGGGGTGCACCACGATGCCCTTGAAGTCGTCATACCAGCGCAGGCCCAGGTGCAGAACCGGCAGGCAGGCCTGCGCGGCGATCGCCACGGCCATTTCGTCGGTGACCTGCAGGCCGTGGGCGCCGGTGAACTCCTTTTGTTTGAGGAATTTCCCGGCCATTTCGTGCAGCTGCTGCAGTTCGGTCACCGGGCGGCGGGCCAGGAAGGGGAACTGCAGCAAGGTGTCCATCCACAGGGTGTCGGGAATGGTCTTGGTGGGGGCGCTCTGGCGCCCCAGCGTTCGTAACCAGTTCAGCATGGGGTGGGTGTCTTGGTCAGGGGCAAGGCGAAAAACAAAAAATGAAAAGAAGTCAGCACAAGGCAATGCGCTGCAAGCCGCCGGCGCCCAGGCGCAGCACGTCGGCGCGTGGCATGGGGGCGGCCAGGTCCCAGTCGCTGAGCACCACGCGCGAGAGGCCCTCGCCAAGGTCGTGCAGGGCCGGCTTGTGGGTGTGTCCGTGGATCAGCGTGGGGGCCTTTGCCGCGCGCAACCACTGGCGGGCAGCCGCGGCATCGACGTCGGCATAGGACGCGCCTGATTGCTTGCGCGCCTCGCTTTGCCGGCGCAGCGCGCGCGCGATGTCCTGGCGCTCGGCCAGCGGCTTGGCCAGGAAGGCGCGCTGCCACTCGGGGCTGCGCACCTGCCGGCGGAATTCCATGTAGTCGGTGTCGTCCAGGCACAGGGCATCACCGTGCGAGAGCAGCCAGCGCCGGCCCGAGCCCGCGGGAAACTCAAGCACGGTCGGATCGTGCAGCAAGGTGGTGTTGCACAGGTCCATCAGGGCCTGGCCGACCAGGAAGTCGCGGTTGCCGTGCATGAAGAACAGCGCCAGCCGGCCGGCGGCTTCGCCCATGGCGTGCACGCAGCGCGCATCAAAAGCGGCGGCGGGAGAGGCCAGGTCTTCGCCGACGGCATCGTCACCGACCCAGACTTCAAACAGGTCGCCCAGGATGAAGACCGCGTCGGCGGGCGTGCTTTCGAGGTAGTGCCGCCAGGCTTCGAAGGTGGCGGCATCGCCGGCCTGCAGGTGCAGGTCGGAAATGAAGTCGACCGTGCGCCAGGACGGCGGCGCCAAAAGCTCCGCGACCTGGGGGACGGCCTGGGGGGTGTTCACCGGCGGCTGGGACACTCAGTCCAGCGAGATGGCTCTCTGGATGATCACGTCTTCCATCGGGACGTCGTCATGGAAGCCTTTGCGGCCGGTCTTGACGGCCTTGATCTTGTCGACCACGTCGGTGCCGGCAATCACCTTGCCGAACACGGCATAGCCCCAGCCCGAAGCGCTGGGTGCGGTGTGGTTCAGGAAGCCGTTGTCGGCGACGTTGATGAAGAACTGTGAACTGGCCGAGTGCGGCGCATTGGTGCGAGCCATGGCGACGGTGTAGTTGTCGTTCTTCAGGCCGTTGTTGGCTTCGTTCTCGATTTCGCCGTCGGTGGGCTTTTGTTTCATGCCGGGCTCGAAACCGCCGCCCTGCACCATGAAACCGGGGATCACGCGGTGGAACACGGTGTTGGCGTAGTGGCCCTTGTTGACGTAGTTCAGGAAGTTGGCGACGGTCTTGGGCGCCTTGGCATCGTCCAGTTCCAGTGTGATGACGCCGTATTCGGCGATGTGCAGTTCGACTCTGGGTTTGCTCATGATGGTGTCCTGTAGGGGAATGTCAATGAATGAATTAATTGACGAGGGTTGCTGATTTGATGAGGACCGGCGTTTTGGGAACGTCGGTCGGGAAGGGGCCGCCCGCGCCGGTCGGCACCGACTTGATTTTGTTGACGACGTCCATGCCGCTGACGACCTTGCCGAACACGGTGTAGCCGTAGAGCTGGGGCGCGTTGATGAGTTGCGCGCGCGGCGTGTTTTCGTAGACGCGGCCCTGGTACTCGAATTTGGGCACCGGGTCGCCGGGCGGGATGACGGTGGGGTTCAGGAAGTCGTTGTCCTTCACGTTGATGAAGAACTGCGACGAGGCCGAATTGGGGTCGTTGGTGCGCGCCATGGCCAGGGTGCCGACGACGTTTTTGGGGCCGCCTTTGGCGAGCGCCTCGCGGCCCTCATGCGGTACCGGCGGGCGGGTTTTCTTCTCGGCATAGGTGTCGTCGTAGCCGCCACCCTGCACCATGAAGTTGCTGATCACGCGGTGAAAAATCGTGCCGTCGTAGTGCTTGTCCTTGACGTATTGCAGGAAATTTTCCACGGTCTTGGGGGCTTTGTCGGGGTAGACCTCGACCACGAAATCGCCTTCGCTGGTGACGAACTTGACCTTGGGCGCATTTTGCGCGAGCGCCGGGCCGGCCGCGAAGGCCAGGCCTGCCGCGGTTGCGGCCAGCAAGGCGCGGCGCAGGGGCAAAAAGGCGGGGTGAACTGCCATCAAATGGTTCCTTCAAAGAATATTTTCCACTGGCTGCCCTGGCGGACCCAGTACTGGCGTTTGGTGCGGCCTGTCTTGGCGCCTTTGACCAGCTCGCCAAAGGTTACCACCATCGTGTCGGTGCTGTCGGTCCAGCGCAGGTAAGACACGTCCTTGAGCTGGATGTCGCGCCCGCCCAGTTGCTTGATCTCGGTCTGCAGGGCCGGTGTCCATTCGGCCAGGGTCTTGCCGTAGCTCGTGAAGTCGGGGGTGTACCAGGCGGTGAGCCTGGCGATGTCGCCGCTGGACTTGGCGCTGTGCCAGCCCTGCAGCACGCTTTCAAAGGACTTGCTGTCGGCCGTGAGCGATTGCGGCGCCACCCATTTGAGGTTGTGCGCGATGACGACGGGCGTGCTGCGCACCTCGACGGTGCGGATGATGCGCTCCAGGTCGGGGTTGGCCAGCACCACGCAGCCGTCGGTGGACAGCGGCGCCCGCGAAAATTGCGCCGGCGGCGTGCCGTGCAGCCAGATGCCGCCGCCGGTTTTCCCGCGCTTGACGTCGAGCTGGTTGGGGTAGTTGATGGGCAGCGCGCCCGAGCCGTAGAAGTCGCGCAGCGATTTCGGGTTCAGGTTGCTGGTGATGAAGTACACCCCGACCGGCGTGCGCAGGTCGCCTTCGACGGATTTTTCGATGCCGGACTTGCCGACCGAGATGTAGTAGTCGGCCACCAGCTTGATGCCGGTGGCGGTGTTTTCAAACAGGTACAGGCGCGACCTGGAGGCGTCGACGGCGATCGCGTGCTTGTTGCGCGGCGACAGGGCCAGGAACTGCGAGGGCACGGTGCCCGGCGCCGGGCGTTCGCGCAGCGCGCGCAGCCGCAGCAGCGACTCCTGGCGCAGCTCGGCCAGCAGCGGGGCCGCGGCTTTGCTGGCGGTGATTTCGGGCAAGTCACCGGGTGCGCGCAGCGGGCGTGTGAAGCCGGCCAGCAGGTCGCCGTAGACCAGTTGCGCGAGCTGGAAGTTGGGGTGGTCCTTGACCAGGCTTTCGGCCTTGCGCAATGCTTCGCGTGGATTGGCCTGGCCTATCAGCTTGTAGATTTCAATCAGCCGGGCTTCGGCTTCGCCGTCGCGCGGCTCGCGTTGCGGCGCAGTGGTGGCGCGCGCCGTGGCCTTGACGGCGGCTTCCGCGCGGGCGGGCGCAAGCGCCGGCACCAGGCAAGGGGCCATGAAAAAAAGGGCTGTGAGCACCTTCTTCATGCTGGTTTCCAAAACGGGTTGCCGGCCGGTGAAGAGGAGGCGAGGACGGGCAGGGCAATGCACGGGGGTCAGGTCGGCCGCCGGCGATCAACCGCCCGTGGATTCCTTGACGATCACCCAGCGATCACCGACCTTGGCGAGGTCCAGGGTCTTGCGGCTGGAGATGTTCAGCGAATCGGCGCTGTAGTCCTGTTTGAACCGGGCCGTGGCCTTGGCGCCCTGCACCGCGATGGACAGGCTGGACAGCTTCACGTTGATTTTGGATTTGCCGACGATGCGTGCGCGGCGGTCTTCTTCCCAGGCTTTGCGGGCCTGCTTGCCGGGCGGGTCGAAACTCTGGCCGTAGCTGCCGAGGTAGCCGCTCATGTCCTTGTTGGACCAGGCCTGGGCCCAGGCGTTCACGGCGGCTTCGACTTCTTTCTCGGAGCCGGTCGCGGCGGCGGGTACGGGCGTAGGAGCCGGTGCGGCTGGAACTGGCGTGGAGGCGGGGGCTGGCACTACAACGGGAGCGGCAGGCGCGGGCTTGGCGGCCGGCGCCGGCGCGGCTGACACCGGGCCGGAAGCCTGCGCGCCGGCGGCGGGTTTGGCGGCGGCCTGCGGCTGGGCTTTGGCGTCGGCGGAGAACAGGTTGCGGATCAGGGCCAGCTTGGGCGGGACGGCCGCATTGCCGCCGTCCAGTTGCAGCGCCTTGCTGTAGGCCTGGCTGGCCAGGCGGGCATAGACGTCGCCGAGGTTTTCGTGCGCGGTGGCGTAGCTGGGGTTGGTGCGTATGGCCATTTCCAGCGCGGCGCGGGCCTTGTCGAACTGGCTCTGGCCGGCGTACAGGACGGCCATGTTGTTGTAGGGCTCGGGGAGTTCGGGATAGTCCTCGGTGATCTTGGTGAAGGTGGCGATCGCGTCGTTGGTCTTGCCGGTTTCGGTCTGGATCACGCCCTTGAAGAAACGCATTTGCGGGTCGCGCGGTTTGCTGGCGAGGTACTGGTCGACCTTGGCGAGTGCCTCGGGATACTGGCCGGCGCGCATCAGGCGGCTGACATCGGCGTAGTCGTCGGCGTGGGCTGCGGACATCGACAGTGCGGCCGCCACCACGAGCAGGCGCAGCGTGGCTGACAGGGGTTTGCGTTTAAAAAAGTTTTGCGTGGGCATAAGAACTCTCGCTATTGTTTTGGGTCCCCTGGGGCCGTTTGATGGCCATGGGCAGAAAATCGCTCCAAACAGCCCGGCTTTTCAGGTGGCCGAAGGGGCCGCTGAATGTTGTCCATCGGGCTGGATATACTGGCTGATTGTAGCTGAGGGGGTATAGTCCATGGCCGCCCGGATTCCGTACTTTTCCTTTTTATCGCACGTTTTGGCGCGTACGCCGATCGGCCCTTGTCCGCTCCCGGCATCCGTGAGATAAACCTTCCTGTTTCCTTGTCCGACCGATAGTCGGTTTTCGACCGACGTCYCCCGCCACCCCAATTTTCATGAGCCTTCGCATTTACAACACGCTGTCGCGTGCCGTGGAAGAATTTTCCCCCCTGGAACCCGGCCATGTGCGCATGTATGTCTGCGGCATGACGATTTACGACCTGTGCCACATCGGCCATGCGCGCATGATGATGGCCTTCGACGTGGTGCAGCGCTGGTTCAAGGCCAGCGGCCTGCGCGTGACCTATGTGCGCAACATCACGGACATCGACGACAAGATCATCAAGCGGGCGGTCGAACGCGGCATCACCATCCGGGCGCTGACCGACGAGATGATCCAGGCCATGCACCAGGACATAGGCGCGCTGGGCATGGAGCCGCCGTCACTTGAGCCGCGCGCCACCGAGTACGTGCCGCAGATGCTGGCCATGATCGGCACCCTGGAGAAAAAGGGACTGGCTTACCGCGGCTCCAGCGGCGACATGAATTATTCGGTTCGCAAATTCCCGGGCTACGGCAAGCTCTCCGGCAAGTCGCTGGACGAGTTGCGGGCCGGCGAGCGCGTGGCGGTATTGGACGGCAAGGACGACCCGCTGGACTTCGTGCTCTGGAAGAGCGCCAAACCCACCGAGCCCGACGACGCCAAGTGGCCCAGCGACTACGGCCCCGGCCGTCCCGGCTGGCACATCGAGTGCTCGGCCATGAGCTGCCAGACCCTGGGCGAGACCTTCGACCTGCACGGCGGCGGCGCCGACCTGCAGTTCCCGCACCACGA
The DNA here is from genome assembly GCF_056405515.1 of Polaromonas sp. P1_G2. Taxonomy (NCBI): domain Bacteria; kingdom Pseudomonadati; phylum Pseudomonadota; class Betaproteobacteria; order Burkholderiales; family Comamonadaceae; genus Polaromonas; species Polaromonas sp. P1_G2. The sequence goes on along the minus strand of NZ_JBFUBY010000097.1, from coordinate 5,600 downwards.
AAACGAGATTGCCCAGAGCGAGGGCGCAAACGGCAAGCCGCTGGCCCGCTTCTGGGTGCACAACGGCTTTGTGCGCGTGGACAACGAAAAAATGTCCAAGTCGCTGGGCAACTTCTTCACCATCCGCGAAGTGCTGACCCAGTACGACGCCGAGACCATCCGTTTCTTCCTGGTGCGCACGCATTACCGCAGCGCCCTCAACTACAGCGACGCCCACCTGGACGACGCCCGCAACGCGCTCAAGCGCCTGTACACCGCGCTGGCTGGAGTCACGGCGGACGCTGTCGCCATCGATTGGGCCAGCCCGTTTGCCGCCCGCTTCAAGGCCGCCATGGACGAGGATTTCGGCACGCCCGAGGCGGTGGCCGTGCTGTTCGACCTGGCCGGTGAAGTCAACAAGACGCGCTCGCCCGCGCTGGCGGGGCTGCTCAAGAGTCTGGGCGCCTGCCTGGGCCTGCTGCAGGGTGAGCCCGGCGCTTACCTGCAGGCCGGTGCCGGCCTGGACGAAGCCAGCATCCAGGGCCTGATCGCGCAGCGCGCCACCGCCAAGGCCGCCAAAAACTTTGCCGAAGCCGACCGTATCCGCCAGGATTTGCTGGCCCAGGGCATTGTGCTCAAGGACTCCGCCGCAGGCACCACCTGGGAGGCCCAGTCGTGACCTTTGACTACACGCCCGGCCGCGAGCCCTTGTCAACCCCGCAAACATTGCGCAGGGCGCCATGAAGCAGGTCGTCAAAAGCGGCCCCGCCAGCGCCGAGCTGGCCGACGTGCCGGGCCCGGTCGCCGCGGTTCCCGCCTACTGGGCCGAGGCCTGCAAGCACCTGGTCAAAAAAGACCGGGTCATGAAGCGGTTGATCCCGCAGTTCGGCGACGCCTGCCTGCAGGCCCGCGGTGACGCCTTCGGCACCCTGGCGCGCAGCATCGTGGGGCAGCAGATCTCGGTCAAGGCCGCGCAGACCGTCTGGCACCGTTTTCAGGCCCTGCCCAAAAAAATGACGCCGGCCAATGTGCTCAGGCTCAAGGTCGACGACATGCGGGCCGCGGGCCTGAGTTCGCGCAAGGTTGAATACCTGGTCGACCTGGCCATCAACTTCGATGCCGGCACTGTGCACGTGAAGGACTGGCAGTCCATGGACGATGAGGCCATCATCGCCGAGTTGGTGGCGATCCGCGGCATCGGCCGCTGGACGGCCGAGATGTTTTTGATCTTCTACCTGATGCGTCCCAACGTCCTGCCGCTGGACGATGTCGGGCTGATCAGCGGCATCAGCCAGAACTATTTTTCCGGCGAATCGGTCAGCCGCAGCGACGCGCGCGAGGTAGCCGCCGCCTGGGCGCCGTACTGCAGCGTCGCAACTTGGTATATTTGGCGCTCTTTGGACCCATTACCGGTCCTGGGTACCCCCGCGGGTACCGAGCAGATTTAAGTTTCAGGAAGCCTTGAGGAGCAGCACATGGCGAAGAAGACCTTTCTTGATTTCGAGCAACCGATCGCGGAACTCGAAGGAAAAATCGAAGAACTGCGCTACGTACAGACCGAGTCGGCCGTCGATATCTCCGAAGAGATAGACCAACTGGCCAAAAAGAGCCAGCAGCTCACCAAAGATATCTACAGCGACCTGACGCCCTGGCAGATCACCAAGATCGCCCGCCACGCCGAGCGTCCCTACACCCTGGACTACATTAACGAAATCTTCACCGATTTCGTGGAGTTGCACGGCGATCGGCACTTCTCCGACGATCTCTCCATCGTCGGCGGCCTGGCCCGTTTCAACGGCACCGCCTGCATGGTGCTGGGCCACCAGAAGGGCCGCGACACCAAAGAGCGCGGCCTGCGCAACTTCGGCATGAGCAAGCCCGAGGGTTACCGCAAGGCGCTGCGCCTGATGAAAACCGCCGAGAAGTTCAAGCTGCCGGTGTTCACCTTCGTCGACACGCCTGGCGCCTATCCCGGCATCGACGCCGAAGAGCGCGGCCAATCCGAGGCCATTGGCCGCAACATCTTCGAGATGGCGCAGCTCGAAGTGCCCATCATCACCACCATCATCGGCGAAGGCGGCTCCGGCGGCGCACTGGCCATTTCGGTGGCCGACCAGGTCGTGATGCTGCAGTATTCGATTTACTCCGTCATCAGCCCCGAAGGCTGCGCCTCCATCCTCTGGAAGACCTCCGACAAGGCGCAGGAAGCCGCCGAGGCGTTGGGCATCACCGCGCACCGGCTCAAGGCCCTGGGCGTGATCGACAAGATCGTCAACGAGCCCGTGGGCGGCGCGCACCGCGACCACAAGCAGATGGCGGCCTTCCTCAAGCGTGCCCTCAACGACGCCTTCCGCCAGGTCAGCGACCTGAAGGTCAAGGAACTGCTGGACCGCCGCTATGAACGCCTGCAAAGCTATGGCCGTTTTACCGACACCAAAGCCGACGCCAAATAAGCCGGCTGGCTGCGCGCCAGGCACGGCGTGAGCAACCCCAACCCGGCGCTGGCAGCGCTGGACTCCCTTGATCCCGTTTTGCCGCTGGGCGTGGCCTACAGCGGCGGCGCCGATTCCACGGCCTTGCTGCTGGCGGCCGCGCAACGCTGGCCCGGGCAGGTGACGGCCCTGCACATCCACCACGGCCTGCAGGCCGCCGCCGAGGAGTTTGTGCGTGTGTGCGAGGCCACTTGCGCGCGCCTGAACGTCCCGCTTGAGGTGCTGCGCGTGCAGGCCGGCAACGCGGCCGGTCAGAGCCCAGAGGATGCCGCGCGGCTGGCGCGTTATGCCGCACTGGCCCAGGCCGCCACCGAAAAAGGCCTGGCGGCGGTGCTGCTGGGCCAGCATGCCGACGACCAGGTCGAGACCCTGCTGCTGGCGCTGAGCCGCGGTGCGGGCCTGCCGGGCCTGTCCTCGATGGCGGCGCGCTTTGAGCGCGGTGGTGTGCTGTTCCTGCGGCCGCTGCTGCAAATTCCCGCGGCAGCGTTGCGGGGCTGGCTGGTCGAACAGGAAATCCCGTTTGTCGACGACCCGACCAACAGCGACGAACGCTATACCCGCAACCGCATCCGTGCCCGCCTGTTGCCGGCCCTGGCCGAATCCTTTCCGCAGTTTCGCGAAACCTTCGCCCGCAGTGCCCAGCATGCCGCCCAGGCGCAGGCCTTGCTGGCCGAGGTGGCCCGCGAGGACCTGACGAGCGTCGGCGTGCCGCCCGCGCTCCACGCCCTGCAGGCACTTTCCGCGCCGCGCCAGGCCAATGTGCTGCGCCACTGGCTGCTGGAGTCCCACGGCGCCACGCCCAGCGCCGCGCAGCTCGAGCAATTGTTGTCGCAGATTGCCGCCTGCACCACGCGTGGCCACCGCATCCATCTCAAGGTGGCGACCGGCCACGTCACGAGGGCCGGCGCGGTGCTGCGCTACGAGGCGGCGGCTGATAAGCCCGCTTAACCAGGTAGTAGTCCTAGGTATAATTGAAGGCTTTGCTGGCGCTGCAGAGCCGCTAAAAGCCTGTCAAACAGCGTTTTTTGCCGGTAACGGCCACCCAAAAATTCGCAACAACTTCCTGATTGACCCCCTGAAAATGGCATTGATCGTTCATAAATATGGCGGCACGTCGATGGGCTCGACAGAGCGTATCCGCAACGTGGCCAAACGTGTGGCCAAGTGGGCGCGGGCCGGCCACCAGATGGTCGTTGTCCCCAGCGCCATGAGTGGCGAAACCAACCGTCTGCTGGGCCTGGCCAAGGAACTGGCGCCTGCCAAAGCCGGCGACGCCTACAGCCGCGAACTCGACGCCCTGGCGGCCACCGGCGAGCAGGCTTCCAGCGCGCTGCTGGCCATCGCGCTGCAGGCCGAGGGCATGCAGGCCGTGAGCTATGCCGGCTGGCAGGTCACCATCAAGACCAACAACGCCTACACCAAGGCCCGCATCGAGTCCATCGACGACGAACGCGTGCGCGCCGACCTGGACGCCGGCAAGGTCGTCATCATCACCGGCTTCCAGGGCGTGGACGAGGGCGGCWACGTTACCACGCTGGGCCGCGGCGGCTCCGACACTTCGGCAGTCGCCATCGCCGCCGCGCTCAAGGCGCACGAATGCCTGATCTACACCGACGTCGACGGCGTGTACACCACCGACCCGCGCGTCGTGCCCGAAGCGCGGCGCCTGCATACCGTGAGCTTCGAGGAGATGCTGGAGATGGCCTCCATGGGCTCCAAGGTGCTGCAGATCCGTTCGGTGGAATTCGCCGGCAAGTACAAGGTGCCGCTGCGCGTGCTGTCCAGCTTCACCGAGTGGGACATCGACATCAACGAAGAGGCCAAGTCAGGCACTTTGATCAGCTTTGAGGAAGACGAAAACATGGAACAAGCCATCGTATCGGGCATCGCTTTCAACCGCGATGAAGCCAAAATCTCCGTGCTCGGCGTGCCCGACACCCCCGGCATCGCCTACCAGATCCTGGGCGCGGTGGCCGACGCCAACATCGAAGTCGACGTCATCATCCAGAACATCAGCAAGGACGGCAAGACCGACTTCAGCTTCACCGTCCACCGCAACGACTATTCGAAGGCCGTCGACCTGCTCAAGACCCAGGTGCTCCCCAAGCTGGGCGCGCAGGAAGTTACCGGCGATGCCAAGATCTGCAAGGTCAGCATCGTCGGCATCGGCATGCGCAGCCACGTCGGCATCGCCAGCAAGATGTTCCGCGTGCTGAGCGAGGAGGGCATCAACATCCAGATGATCTCCACCAGCGAGATCAAGACCTCCGTGGTCATCGACGAGAAGTACATGGAACTCGCGGTGCGCGCCCTGCACAAGGCTTTTGACCTGGACCAGCCTTCCGCCTGAAAATGGCCGGCAAGTCGTGAGATAATCGATTTATTGGAAACGTGACCGAGTGGCCGAAGGTGCTCCCCTGCTAAGGGAGTATGGGGTGTAGAGCCTCATCGAGGGTTCGAATCCCTCCGTTTCCGCCAAGACTACCGACTCTCTCCCGCATGGGGCAGAGTCGGTTTTTTTATGCCCGCCTGATTTCCCTGCGCTTATTCGTGGCGCGGGTTTCCTCGTCCGGGACGGGCGTATTCCCTACAAAGGCATCGGGTCCATCCGACAGACCGGGTCCTCGCCGTCAATAGCATGGATCCTGCAGATCATTCAGCGCGTACCTGTTTGAAGGAGGCTTTCATGGCTGAGTTAATTGCCCGGGCGGAGATGCTCATTCGGCGTCCCGCATCAGACGTATTCAATGCCTTCGTCCAACCCGAATTCATCAAAAAATTCTGGCTGAAACACACCACCGGTCCGCTAGCGCAGGGCGCCCAGGTCGAGTGGGAATTCATGGTGCCCGGCGTCACGGAACGCGTGCAGGTCACTGCCTTCGATGCGCCGCGCCGCATCGCCTTCACCTGGTCCGAGGGCGGACTGGACGTTGACATGAAATTTGCCGAGGAGCGGCCAGGCATCACGACCGCCAGTGTGGAGGTGCGGGGCTTTGAGCGCAACGGCGGCGTAGACCCGGTGGTCAATGCCACCGAGGGATTCAGCATCGTCTTGTGTGACCTGAAGGTCCTTCTCGAAACAGGGGCCTCGGCAAGTCTGGTGAAAGACAAGGCGGAATTGATTTACCG
>NZ_JBFUBY010000096.1:0-24806 GCF_056405515.1 Polaromonas sp. P1_G2 | reverse complement strand
GGATGGCGGCCAGGCGCTCCAGGCCCATGCCGGTATCCACGCAGGGCGCGGGCAGTTTCGTGACGCTGCCGTCGGCCGCCATGTCGAACTGCATGAACACGTTGTTCCAGATCTCGATGAAGCGGTCGCCGTCTTCACCAGGGCTGCCGGGCGGGCCGCCGGGGATGTGGTCGCCGTGGTCGTAAAAGATTTCCGAGCAGGGGCCGCAAGGGCCGGTGTCGGCCATCATCCAGAAGTTGTCGGACTTGTAGCGGCCGCCCTTGTTGTCGCCGATGCGGATGACGCGCTCGGGCGGCAGGCCGATTTCCTTGGTCCAGATGTCGTAGGCCTCGTCGTCTTCCTCGTACACCGTGGCGAGCAGGCGCTCGGGCGGCAGCTTGTAGACCACGGTCAGCAGTTCCCAGGCCCACGTGAGCGACTCGCGCTTGAAGTAGTCGCCGAAGCTCCAGTTGCCCAGCATCTCGAAGAAGGTGTGGTGGCGCGCGGTGTAACCCACGTTTTCCAGGTCGTTGTGCTTGCCGCCGGCGCGCAGGCAGGCCTGGACGGACGCGGCGCGCACATAGGGGCGCTTGTCGGTGCCGAGGAACACGTCCTTGAACTGCACCATGCCGGAGTTGGTGAACATCAGCGTCGGGTCGTTGCCCGGCACCAGTGAGCTGGAAGGCACCACGGTGTGGCCCTTGGACGCGAAGAAATCGAGGAAGGTCTTGCGGATGTCGGCGACGGTAAAGGTGGGCTGGCTCATCTTGGATTTTGTGGTCTGGCAAGGTGGCCGGCCGCCGGCGACCTCAGGTCGTACCCACTGCGTCGAACCCACCTAAGCGCTTGATTTACTTGAACATTCGATTATAGGCTTGGGGCCCGCGACAGCCCCGCCCCGGGGCGATCCCCCGCACAGGGCCGGCGCATCAAGGCGGTGCCCTCGCGCACCGCCCTGGCACGAGAGCGCAACACATGCCGCATTCCGGCGCCGAAATCCTCTTTCCAACCCTCCTTTACCCCCAAAAAAGCTGGYACGCAAGCTGCTTAATACCCTATAAAGATAATTTAAATATCTTCTTAATATATTTACATCCATCCAATCTCAACCCCGCACTTTTAGGAGCACTCCCTTGAACAACCCCCGCTGGCAAGGCATTTTTCCCGCCATCACCACCAAATTCCACGCCGACGAAAGCATCGACGCCGAGGGCACCGCCCGGCACATCGATTTCCAGATCCGCAACGGCATCCACGGCCTGGTGACCTGCGGCTCGCTGGGCGAGGCCAGCACGCTGTCGCTCGAAGAAAAGCTCCAGGTCGCCAAGATCGCCCTGGACGCCAGCAAGGGCCGTGTGCCGGTGCTGGCCAATGTGTCAGAGACCAGCACCCGCGAGGCGCTGCGCTACATCGCCGGCGCCAACCAGCTCGGCGTGGACGGCTTCATGGTCATGCCCTCRGTGATCTACGTGGCCGACGCGCGCGAAGCCATGCTCAACGTGCGCACCATGGCCGAAGCCGCACGCAAGCCGCTGATGATCTACAACAACCCGGTCGCCTACCGGGTTGACCTGAAGCCCGAGCACATGGCCGAGCTGGCCGATTGCGAATGGCTGGTCGCCATCAAGGAGAGCACCGACAACATCCGCCGCATCACCGACCTGCGCAACACCGTGGGTGACCGCTACCAGCTCTTCCTCGGCGTGGACGACCTGGCCTACGAAGGCCTGGCGCTGGGCTGCGACGGCCTGCTGGCCGGCGTGGGCTGCGCCTTCCCGCGCGAAACCGTGGCGCTGTATGACCTCATGAAGGCCGGCAAATTCGCCGAAGCGCTCAAGCTCTACCAATGGATGACGCCCATGCTGCACCTGGACGTGTCCACCAAGCTGGTGCAAAACCTCAAGCTCATCGACGCCCTGGTCGGCGTGGGCACCGAGCACATGCGCCGCCCTCGCCTGCCGCTGATAGGCGCCGAGCGCGAATTCGTCGAAGCCGTCGTCAAAAAAGCCCTGGCCACGCGGCCGGCGCAATACCAGTCCGTCGCGTAAATTTTTCCAACCCCGCAACCCGCATCGAGGAGACAACCATGACACATCGCAACAGCATCGTTTCTTTTGTCGGCATCGCCGCCATCGCACTGGCGTCAACGGCACAGGCCCAGGAACAGGTCGTGGCCATCGGCCATACCGGCCCGCTTTCGGGGCCGAACGCGTTCGCCGGCAAGGACAACGAAAACGGTGTTCGCCTGGCGGTCGAAGAACTCAATGCAAAAAAAATGGTGGTGGGCGGCAAGACACTCAAGTTCGAACTGCAGTCGGAGGACGACCAGTGCGACGCCAAGGCCGGCGTGAACGCAGCCCAAAAACTCGTCGACAGCAAAGTGAAGTACGTCATGGGCCCCTATTGCTCGGGCGTTGCGATTCCCGCATCACGGGTCTACAGCGAAGGCGGCGCCATGCTGTCGACCGTCGGCACCAACCCCAAGGTCACCCAGGGCGGCTACAAAAACCTGTTCCGCATCATCGCCAGCGACACACAGATCGGCTCCAGCATGGCGGTGTACGCAGCCAAGGTCCTGAAGGTCAGCAAGGTCGGCGTGATTGACGACCGCACGGCCTTCGGCCAGGGCGTTGCGGAAGAGTTCGTCAAGGAAGCCAAAAAACAGGGCCTCACCGTGGTCGGGCAGGAGTTCACGACCGACAAGGCCGTGGATTTCCTCTCTATCCTGACCAACCTCAAGGCGCAGAAACCGGAAGCCATCTTCTTCGGCGGCTATGCACCGCAGGCCGCGCCCATGGTGCGCCAGATGAAACAGCTGGGCCTGCCCGCCAAGCTGCTGGGTGGCGACACGCTGTGCAGCCCCGAAATGGGCAAGCTCGGCGGCGACGCGGTCAACGACACGGTTTTTTGCGCGCAAGGCGGCTCCATGCTGGAAAAGGCCGCGGGTGGACCGGCCTTCAAGGCCAAATACAAAAAGCGCTTCAACCTCGATACGGACGCTTACGGCGCTTCCTTCTATGACCAGACGATGCTGATCGGAGAGGCCATGCGCAAGGCTGACTCCATCGACGTGGCCAAGGTCGGCGCCGAGATCTACAAGGGCAGCTACAAGGGCGTTGCGGGCACCTACACCTATGACGACAAGGGCAACATGACCCAGGCGCCCATCACGGTGTTCACGTTCAGGAATGCCCAGCCCACGGCGCTGGCGAGTTACTGAACACCGCCGGCGCCATCAGGACACGAGGGGCAAGGCCATGAGCGACACAGCGCATAGTGAGCACCACCGTGCCTGAAGCATCGAGCCGGCAGGCGGACGTCCTTGTGATCGGCGCCGGAATCGTCGGCGCGGCCTGCGCGCAAGCCCTGGTTGCCTCCGGCCTGAACGTGCGCATGCTCGATGCCCGCCGCCCGGGCGCCACGGCGGCCGGCATGGGCCACCTGGTGGTCATGGACGACAACCCCGCGGAGCTGGCCCTCAGCCAGCGCTCGCTGGCACTGTGGCGCGAACTGGCCCCGCGGATGCCACCCCAGTGCGCGTTCAGCCCGTGCGGAACGCTTTGGCTTGCGGCCGATGCGGCGGAAATGCAGGCCGCCGAAGAAAAACACGCCCGCCTGAGCGCACTCGGCATTGATTGCCATCTGCTGGGCGCCAAGGCGCTGGCACAGGCCGAGCCCGCGCTTCGCCCGGGGCTCGCCGGGGCCCTGAAAGTGACCGGCGACAGCATTGTGTACGCACCAGCAGCGGCGAACTGGCTGATTGCACAAGGCGGCGAACGCATCCAGCTGGAACACGCCGAGGTCGTGCGCATTGAGGGCAACAGGGCGCAGCTTGCCGATGGAGGCCATCGCACCGCGCCCATGATCCTGCTGGCCAACGGTATCCATGCCACCGCGCTATGCCCGGAGCTGCCGATCCGGCCCAAAAAAGGCCACCTGGTGATCACCGACCGTTACCCAGGCAAGGTGCACCACCAGCTGGTGGAACTCGGCTACGTCACCAGCGCGCACCACAGCGAAGGCCCATCGGTCGCGTTCAACCTGCAGCCGCGCCCCACCGGGCAGTTGCTGATCGGCTCGTCGCGGCAATTCGGCACCACCGATCTCGAGGTGGAGGCCGCCATGGTCTCGCGGATGCTGCAACGCGCGCTGGCCTACATTCCCGCGCTTGCCGGCCTGAATGCCATCCGCAACTGGACCGGGCTGCGCGCCGCCACGCCCGACAGCCTGCCCCTGATAGGCCGCCATCCATGGCGTGAAGGCCTGTGGCTGGCCGTCGGCCATGAAGGCCTGGGCGTCACCACGGCCACCGGCACGGCACAACTGCTGGCCGCGCAGATGACCGGCGCCACGCCCGCCTTCGACCCCGCGCCCTATGCCGCCCAGCGTTTTGCGGAGACCGCACACCCATGAAAACACCCGACACCGTGACGCTCCACGTCAACGGCCGGCCGCTGTCGGTCAAGGCCGGTACCTCCGTGGTCGCGGCGCTGCGCATCGCCGACGCCGCGCGCATGGGCATGGCACGCCGCTCCGTGCACGGCGAAGCCCGCGCGCCCTTCTGCGGCATGGGTATCTGCCAGGAATGCCGCGTCGACATCGACGGCCAGCGCCGGCTGGCCTGCCAGACGCACTGCGAAGACGGCATGGTGGTGGAGGCTGCAAGGTGAACGCCAAAAACCCGTCAACAGCCATTGAATATTGCGATGTATTGATCATCGGCGCAGGCCCGGCCGGTATGGCCGCGGCGCTGGCCGCCGCGCCCAGCGGCGCCCGCATCGTGATCATCGATGACAACCCGGCGCCCGGCGGCCAGATCTGGCGCGACGGCCCGGGCGCCCACCTGCCGCCGCAGGCGCTGCGCATGCGCGAGTCGCTGGCGCGCTGCGCCAACGTGCGCCTGCTGTGCGGCACGCGCGTGGTCAGCCCGGTCGGCCCCGGTGCGCTGCTGCTGGAAGACGAAAAACAAGGCTGGGTGCAGCGCTACGGCAAGCTGATCCTGTGCACGGGCGCGCGCGAGCTGCTGCTGCCCTTCCCGGGCTGGACGCTGCCCGGCGTCACAGGGGCCGGCGGTTTGCAGGCGCTGGTCAAGGCCGGCTTGCCGGTCGCCGGCGAACGCATCGTCATCGCCGGCAGCGGTCCCTTGCTGCTGGTGGCCGCCGCCACGGCGCGCCAGGCCGGTGCGCGCGTGCTGCGCATCGCCGAACAGGCCGGCCTGGCATCGGTCGCGGGCTTTGCAGCCCAGTTGCTGCGCTGGCCCGGCAAGGCAACACAGGCCCTGGGCCTGGCCAGCGCGCGCTACCGCACCRGCACCCGTGTTGTGTCGGCGCAAGGCGCGGGCCGCGTCGAGTCGGTGCGGCTTCACCATGCCGGCCGGGAGACGGACATCGCCTGCGACCGCGTGGCCTGCGGCTTCGGCCTGGTGCCCAACACCGAACTGGGCCAGCTGCTGGGCTGCGCGCTCACACCGAACCCCGGCGGCGCGCCGGCGCTGGCGGTGGACGGCCTGCAGGCGACCAGTGTGGCCGGTGTCTACGCGGCCGGTGAATGCACCGGCGTGGGCGGCAGTGAGCGCGCGCTCGCGCAGGGCCGCATCGCCGGCCATGCGGCCGTCGAAAACACCGGTGCCGCGCTCCACCACGGTCCGCAACGCTCGCACTGGCAGGCCTTCGCCGACCAGTTGCAACGCCACTTCACCCTGGCCCCGTCGCTCAAAACCCTGGCACGACCCGACACCCTGGTCTGCCGCTGCGAAGACGTGCCGCAGGCGGCGCTCGCCGCTTGCAAGGGCTGGACCGACGCCAAGCTGCACACGCGCTGCGGCATGGGCGCCTGCCAGGGCCGCGTCTGCGGTGCGGCGGCGCAATTCCTTTTTGGCTGGACGCCGCCCGCGCCCAGGCCGCCGCTGTCGCCGGCGCGCATCGCCACGCTGGCAAGCACACCCACCCTCGACTGAAAGCACGCACCCACCACCATGCCACAGGACATCATTCTCGAAACCCAAGGGCTCAGCAAGGAGTTCCGCGGCTTTATCGCCGTGCGCAACGTCGCCCTGCGCGTCAGGCGCGGCAGCATACACGCGCTGATAGGCCCCAACGGCGCCGGCAAGACCACGGTCTTCAACCTGCTGACCAAGTTCCATACACCGACCGAAGGGAAGATCCTCTTCAACGGCATCGACATCACGCACGAAAAGCCCGCGCAGACCGCGCGCCGCGGCATCGTGCGTTCCTTCCAGATTTCCGCCGTGTTCCCGCAGCTCACGGTGCTGGAGAACGTCAAGATCGCGCTGCAGCGCAAGCTCGGCGTCGAGTACCGCTTCTGGCAATCGATCGCCGCGATGCAGCGGCTCGACGCACCGGCCATGGCCCTGCTCGAGCAGGTCGGCCTGGCGCGCTTTTCCGCGCTTCTGGCCGGCGACCTGCCCTACGGCCGCAAGCGCACGCTGGAAATCGCCACCACGCTGGCGCTGGACCCGGAACTGCTGCTGCTCGACGAGCCCACGCAGGGCATGGGCCACGAGGACGTGGACCGCATCAAGGCGCTGATCAAGCAGGTTTCCGCGCAGCGCACGGTGCTGATGGTGGAACACAACATGAAGGTGGTGGCCGACATCAGCGACACCATCACCGTGCTGCAGCGCGGCGAGGTGCTGGCCGAAGGGCCGTACACGGAAGTTTCCACCAACCCCGCCGTGCGCGAGGCTTACATGGGAGTCGAGGAAGATGCCTGAACACACCCACCACGCGGGCAACGCCATGCTCACCATCCGCGACCTGCACGCCTGGTACGGCGAATCGCATGTGCTGCAGGGCATCAACCTCGACGTCAAGGCCGGTGAATGCATCACCCTGCTGGGCCGCAACGGCGCGGGCCGCACGTCCACCCTGCGCGCCATCCTCGGCCTGGTCGGCAAGCGCACCGGCTCCATCCGGGTGGCCGGCAAGGAGACCATCACCCTGCCGCCGCACCGCATCGCACGCCTGGGCCTGGGCTATTGCCCGGAAGAGCGCGGCATCTATGCCTCGTTGACCGCCGAGGAAAACCTGTTGCTGCTGCCCAAGGTCGGCGAAGGCGGCATGTCGCTCGAACAGATTTACGCCATGTTCCCCAACCTCAAGGAGCGCGCCGGCAGCCCCGGCACGCGGCTGTCCGGGGGCGAGCAGCAGATGCTCGCGATGGCGCGCATCCTGCGCACCGGCGCCCAGCTGCTGCTGCTCGACGAAATCACCGAGGGCCTGGCGCCCGTGATCGTGCAAAAGCTCGGCCAGGTGATACGCGAGCTCAAGGCGCGCGGTTTCACCATCGTGCTGGTGGAGCAGAACTTCCGCTTCGCCAGGCACCTGGCCGACCGCCATTACGTGATCGAGCACGGCCAGGTGGTCGAGGTCATGGAGCAGCGCGAGGTCGAAGCCCGGCAGGACCGGCTCAACGAGCTGCTCGGCATCTGAGTTTTTCAACGCGCCTTTCCATTCCCTTCCTCATTCCCTTCCCCTTCCCCCAACCCCTGGAGCCTTTCATGCCATTCCGCAAACTCTCCGTCTGCCTGGCGGCCTGCGCCGCCCTCTCGTCCTTTTCTGTTCACGCTCAGGTCAGCGACGACGTCGTGAAGATCGGCGTGCTCAACGACCTCTCCGGCATTTACTCCGACCTGTCCGGCCAGGGCTCGGTCACGGCGGCGCGCATGGCCATTGAGGAAATGGGCGGCAAGGTGCTGGGCAAACCCATCGAACTGGTCTTCGCCGACCACCAGAACAAGCCCGACGTGGCGGCCAACCTGGCGCGCGGCTGGTTCGACCAGGGCAAGGTCGACATGGTGACGGACTTCCCCACCACCTCCACCGCGCTGGCGGTGATGGAGATCGCGCGGCAGAAGAACCGCATCGTCATGCCTTCCTCGGGCCTGGCCACCGCCATCCTCGGCGAAAAATGCACGCCGCTGACGGCGCAGTGGACCACCAACACCTATGCGCTGGCGGCCGGCACGGCGCGCGCGCTGGTCAAGGAAGGCAAGAAGACCTGGTACTTCATCACCGCCGACTACACCTTCGGCCATTCGCTGGAAAAAGACGCGACCGAGGTCATCAAGGCCGACGGCGGCAGCGTGGTCGGCAGCTCGCGCCACCCCTTCCCGGGCAACGACTTCTCGTCCTTCCTGCTCAAGGCGCAGGCCTCCAAGGCCGACGTCATCGCGCTGGCCAACGCCGGCAACGACACCGTCAACGCCATCAAGCAGGCCAATGAATACGGCATCACGCGCAAGCAGGTGGTCGCGCCGCTGCTCACCTACATTTCCGACGTCCACAGCATTGGCCTGGACAAGGCGCAAGGCATGTACCTGAGCGAGGCCTTTTACTGGGACTTCGACGAGCGCTCACGCGCCTGGTCGAGGAAGTTCTTTGAAAAACAAAAGCGCATGCCCACCGCCGCCCAGGCCGGCGTCTACTCGGCCACGCTGAGCTACCTCAAGGCCATCCAGGCCGCCGGCACCGACGAGGCCAAGGCCGTGATGGCGCAGCTGCGCAAGATGACCATCGACGACGCGGTGATCCGCAAGGGCAAGCTGCGCGAAGACGGCGCGCTGGTGCACGACATGCTGCTGCTGCAGGTCAAGACGCCGGCCGAATCGAAGGCGCCCTGGGACTACTACAAGGTCAAGTCCGTGCTCAAGGGCCCCCCCCCCCCCCGCCACTCACGAAACACACATCATGTTTGACATCCCGATGCAGTCCCTGCTGGCCCAGTTGCTGGTGGGCCTGATCAACGGCTGCTTCTACGCCATGCTGAGCATGGGGCTGGCGATTATTTTCGGCCTGCTCAACATCATCAACTTCGCGCACGGCGCGCAGTTCATGGTGGCCGCCTTCCTGGCCTGGATAGGCTTTTCGCAGCTGCCGCTGCTGCTGGGGCCCGAATTCAAGGTCAACTTCTGGGCCGCGCTGGTGCTGGCGCCGCTGATCGTCGGCGGCCTGGGCGTGCTGCTCGAGAAAACGCTGCTCAAGCGGCTCTACCACCTGGACCACCTCTACGGCCTGCTGCTGACCTTCGGCGTCGCGCTGGTGCTCGAAGGCGCGTTCCGCCACTTCTACGGCATCTCGGGCGCCAGCTACGACCCGCCCGCGCTGCTGCAGGGCGGCGTCGACCTGGGCTTCATGTATCTGCCGCTGTACCGCGGCTTCGTGGTGGTGGCCTCGATCCTGATCTGCGGCTTCACCTGGTTCCTGTTCGAGAAAACCCGGCTGGGCGCCCTGCTGCGCGCCGGCACCGAGAACCCCAAGCTGCTGCAGGCCTTCGGCGTCAACATCCCGCTGATGGTCACCCTGACCTACGGCTTCGGCGTGGGCCTGGCCGGCATCGCCGGCGTGCTGGCCACGCCCATCATGCAGGTCAACCCACTGATGGGCGCCAACCTGCTCAATATCGTGTTCGCCGTGGTGGTGATAGGCGGCCTGGGCTCCATCCTGGGCGCCGTCGTGAGCGGGCTGGCCCTGGGCCTGCTCGAAGGCCTCACCAAGGTCTTCTACCCCGAGGCCTCCACCGTGGTGGTGTTCGTGATCATGGCGGTGGTGCTGCTGATCCGGCCAGCCGGCCTTTTCGGCAAGGAGCACTAGGCCATGAAATCCTTGCTCGCCAACATCCCCACGCCCGTCCGCATCCTGCTGGCACTCCTGCCACTCGCGCTGCTGGTGCCGGCCTTCCCCGAGATCGCCTACCCGGTCTTCATCATGAAGGTGATGTGCTACGCGCTGTTCGCGCTGGCCTTCAACCTGCTGATCGGCTTCACCGGCCTGGTGTCCTTCGGCCATGCGGCCTTCTTCGGCTGGGCCGGCTACACCACCGGCATCCTGATGATCCGCTTCGGCGCCGCCGGGTTTCCCGTCGAGCTCGCCATCCTGGCGGGCGTGGCCGTGGCCACCGCCATCGGCTGGCTGATCGGCACGCTGGCGATACGCCGCACCGGCATCTACTTCGCGATGATCACCCTGGCCCTCTCGCAGGTCGCCTACTTCCTGGCGGTGCAAATTCCCTGGACCGGCGGCGAGGACGGCATGCAGGGCATCCCGCGCGGCAAGCTRCTGGGCCTGGTCGACCTCTCGGTCGACAACCACATGTACTACTTCACGCTGGCGGTGTTCACGGCGGCCTTCCTGGCCATACACCGCATCGTGCATTCGCCCTTCGGCCAGGCCCTCAAGGCGCTGCGCGACAACGCGCCGCGCGCCGTCTCGCTGGGCTACGACACCGACCGCTGCAAGCTCTACGCCTTCATGCTGTCGGCCGCGCTGGCTGGCCTGGCCGGCTCGCTCCGGGCGCTGGTGCTGCAGCTGTCCACGCTCAACGACGTGACGCTGGGCACCTCGACCGAGGTGCTGCTGATGACCCTGCTCGGTGGGCTAGGCACGAGCTGGGGCCCCGTGGTAGGCTCAGCGCTGGTGGTCAGCCTGCAGAACCACCTCGCCGCCCTGGGCGGCGTGGTGACCATCCTTATCGGCCTGACCTTCATTGTCTGCGTATCGTTCTTCCGGCGTGGCCTGGTGGGCGAATGGCAGGCCCTGCTGCAACGCCGAGACACCCGACAACAACATGCCCCTGCCCACGACCGCACCCCCACCGCTGCCAGCCAAACGCCGGGCCGCTGACGTCGCTTACGACGCCATCGAGGCGATGATCGCCACCCTGCAGCTGCAGCCCGGCGCGCCCGTGGTCGAGGCCGACCTGGCCCAGCGCACCCAGCTGGGCCGCACTCCCGTGCGCGAGGCGCTGCTGCGCATGGTCTCCATCGGCCTGATCGTGCAGCAGCCCCGGCGCGGCCTGCTGGTCTCCAATCGTCGGCTGCGCGGCCAAGATGATCAAGGCCGCCGAGCGCGCCAACCTGGAGGCCTACATGGCGGCCGACCACGAGCTGGACCTCGTCAACCACGAGGCCTGCCGCAACAGCCCGGCCGTCAAGAGCGTGGTGCCGCTGATCGTGCAGTGCCGGCGCTTCTGGTATGCCTACCAGCACGAGGGCGAGATCGCCGAAGGCGCGCGCTTTCACATGGAGCTGGCCCAGGGCATCGCCACCGGCGACGAGGCCGCCGCCGTGCTCGGCGCCAACAAGCTCATGGACTACCTCGAGGGCTTCGCCAGGCGCGTCATCGAGATCTGATGCAGCACGCGCGGGCCGGGCCCTTACTGGGCGGCCTGCTGGCCCAGCTCGATCCGCTGGGCCAAAAAGCGCCAGATGCGCTCGTCGTCGCAGAACGCCACGTTAAAGCGCAGCCAGCCCGTGGGATGCGGTTCCATCAGGAACAGCTGTCCCGGGCCGAGCATGATGCCTTCCGGCGTCGCCTCTTTGGACAGGACGGCGCCATCCGGAAGGTCCGGATGCCGGGCCCACAGGTACATGCCGGCCCCCGGCTCATGGAACAGCTCAAACCCCAGGCTGCTCAGGTTTTTTTCGGTCTTGCGATGCGCCGCGGCCAGCCTTTCCCGAAGCGACTTGAGGTGCTTGCGCCAGCGGCCGTCGGTGACCACCCCGAAGGTCAGCCGCTCGGCGATGTCCGAAGACGTGAGCCCTGAAATCATCTTGAGCTGGGCCAGGTCCTCGATCAGCTCACCCCTGGCCAGCAGGTAGCCCACGCGCAGGTTGGGGGAAATGGTTTTGGAAAAGCTGCCGATGTACACCACGCGCCGCAGCTGGTCCAGGCTGGCCAGCGTGGAGCGCGAGGTCGGGTCCATGTCGGCGTAAATATCGTTTTCCACCAGCGTGAAGTCATGCGCCTCGGCCAGTTGCAGCAGGCGGTGCAGGTGGGCCGCCGAGGCGATGGAGCAGGTCGGGCTTTGCAAACGGGGCTGCGTGAAAAAGGCCTTGGGCTTGTGCACGGCCAGCAAGGCCTCCAGCGCGGCGAGGTCGTAGCCCGTGGGGGTGCGCGGCACACCCACCAGGTTGGCCCCCAGGAAGCGCAGCATGAACATCAGGTTGGGATAGCCGGGGTTGTCCACCAGCACCGTGTCGCCGGGCTTGAGGAGTTGCCGGGCCACCAGGTCCAGCGCCTGGCTGGACCCCTGCGTCAGCAGCACCTGGTCCACCTCGACCGGTATCTGGTTTTCGGCCAGGGCCTCCGCAATGACCATGCGCAGCGCCATATGCCCGTGGGGCAGTCCGTAACCTTCCAGGGACGAGCCGTCCGTCGACAGGTGCCGCATGCTGCGGCGAATCGCGTCCCCGAACAGGAAATCGTGCGGCAGCCAGCCGCAACCGGGTTTCATCGGCAGGTTGCGGTTTTCAAATATTTGCTTGAGGTACCAGCGCGCGTCGAATTTCGGCTGCTGCGGCTGCGCATACGGCGCGCCCGATGCACCTTCATCGCCCCTGCGCTTGACGAAAAACCCGGCATTGGCCCGGGAAACCAGCCATCCCTGGGCCACCAGGCGGTCATAGGCCTCCACCACCGTGAAGACGCTGACGCCGTGCATGGCGGCAAAACCGCGGATGGAGGGCAGCTTGACGCCCGGTTTCAGCGCCTGCCCGGCAATCATGCCCCGCAGGCCGTCGACGATCTGGCTCACCAGGGGAGTCTGCAGTTCCGGGCGGAGTGTGAGCATCAAAAAACCAAAAAAGGCAGATTGTGCATTGCAATCCTCGTGCACCGGGTTGGGGAATCCATGTACAGGATTCTAGACCCGCACAGTGCGCTGAAAACAGCGCAAAGGTGTACATGGACGGGCCCGGCCCGCACTTCTACAGTCCATCCGTCCCTGTCCAGAAAACCGAAACCACCTTCACCATGCAGCCAAACCAGACTACCAGCAACGCCGCCCTGATGGCGCGCCGCCAAGCCGCCGTGACGCGCGGCGTGGGCCAGGCCCACGAAATTTTCGTCAGCCGGGCGAAAAACGCCGAACTGTGGGATGTCGAAGGCCGCCGCTACATCGACTTCGCCGGCGGCATCGCCRTCCTCAACACCGGCCACCTGCACACCGAAGTCATTGCCGCGGTCAAGGCCCAGCTCGAGCTCTACACGCACACCTGCTTCCAGGTGGTCGCCTATGAGCCCTATGTCGAACTGGCGGAAAAGCTCAATGCCCTGGCGCCCGGCAATTTCGCCAAAAAAACCCTGCTGCTGAGCACCGGCGCCGAGGCCGTCGAGAACGCCGTCAAGGTGGCGCGCTCCTACACAAAGCGCCCCGGCATCATCGCCTTCACGGGCGGCTACCACGGCCGTACCAACATGACGCTGGGCATGACCGGCAAGGTGGCGCCCTACAAGCTGGGCTTCGGCCCCTTCCCCGGCGAGGTGTTCCATGCCGAATACCCCAACGCGCTGCACGGCGTCAGCATCGACCAGGCCTTGCATTCGGTCGAGCAGATCCTCAAAAACGACGTCGAGCCCGAGCGCGTGGCGGCCTTCATCATTGAACCGGTGCAGGGCGAGGGAGGCTTTTACATCGCCCCGCCCGAGTTCATCAGCCGCCTGAAGGCGCTGGCCGACCGGCACGGCATCCTGCTGATCGCCGACGAAGTCCAGACCGGCGCCGGCCGCACAGGCACCTGGTATGCCAGCGAACAATGGCCGGTGGCGCCCGACCTGATCGCCATCGCCAAATCGATGGCGGGCGGCTTTCCGATATCAGGCCTGGTCGGCCGTGCCGAGGTCATGGACGCCCCCGGCCCCGGCGGCCTGGGCGGCACCTACGCGGGCAGCCCCATCGGCTGCGCGGCGGCGCTGGCCGTGCTCAAGGTCTTCAAGGACGAAAAACTCCTGGAGCGCAGCAACACCATGGGCAACTACCTGGTCAAGGGTTTGCGCGCCATCGCGGAAAAGGAAGCGGCCATCGGCGACGTCCGCGGCCTGGGCGCCATGGTGGCCATAGAGCTCTTCGAAAACGCGGACCCCGCCCGTCCGGACGCCGCACTGACCAAACGGGTGGTCAGCGAAGCCGCCCGGCGTGGATTGATATTGCTCTCCTGCGGCACCTACGGTAATGTGATCAGGATTCTGGTTCCCCTCACGGCGCCCGACGCCTTGCTGGACGAAGGCCTGCAAATCCTGGCAGACAGCTTCGCCGCATCGCGCTGATCTTCGTGGACAGCTCAGGAAAACCGATGACMGATAACGATGTCCTTGTGCGCTTTTCGGGCGTGCAGAAAACCTACGACGGCGAACAGCTTGTCGTGCAGCAGCTCGACCTTGACATTCATCGCGGGGAATTCCTGAGCCTGCTGGGCCCTTCCGGCTCCGGGAAAACCACCACGCTGATGATGCTGGCCGGCTTCGAGTCGCCTACCGCCGGAGAAATCTTTCTCAATGGTTCGCAGATCACCGGCACACCGCCGCACAAGCGCAACTTCGGCATGGTGTTCCAGAACTACGCCCTCTTCCCGCACCTCACCGTGGGCCAGAACGTGGCCTATCCGCTCACGGTGCGCAAGGTGCCCAAAGCCGACCAGGCCAGCCGCGTGCTGCGCGCGCTCGACATGGTCCGCCTTTCGGGCATGTCCGACCGCCTGCCCGGGCAACTGTCGGGCGGCCAGCAGCAGCGCGTCGCCCTGGCGCGGGCGCTGGTGTTCGAGCCCCAGCTGGTGCTCATGGACGAACCGCTGGGCGCGCTCGACAAGCAGCTGCGCGAGCACATGCAGATTGAGCTGAAGGAGCTGCACAAGCAGCTGGGCGTCACCTTCGTCTATGTCACGCACGACCAGGGCGAGGCACTGACCATGAGCGACCGGGTGGCGGTCTTCAACGATGGCGCGATCCAGCAACTGGCCCCCGTGGAGGCGCTGTATGAGACGCCCTCCAACCGCTTTGTCGCCGGTTTCGTCGGCGACAGCACCGTGCTCAAGGGCAAAGGACGCGCCGCCGGCATCGAATTGCCGGACGGCTGTGTCCTGGGCGGCATCCATGTCAAGCAGGCGGCTGTCGGCACGCAGGTCGAGGCCTATATCCGGCCGGAGCGCATTGTGCTGCATAGCCAGGCGCCGGCTTCAGTAGCCAATGTGCTGCCCGCGCGCGTGGCGCGCATCATCTATTTCGGCGACCACCTGCGGCTGCTGTGCGAGGTCGGCGCCGGCCAGGCGGAAGCCACGGTCAAGCTGCCCCTCACCCTGCTGGACGGCCTGCCGCCRCCGCAACCGGGCGACGCGGTACACCTCGAATTTCCGCCTGCCTTCACGCGGATCTATGCGGTGTAAGCGCTTTCTCCTTTCACGCCCTTCACCTATTTCAAGCGTCCCTTCTGCCTTTATCAACCACCGAGGAATTTGCACCATGAAGAAAAACATCATCGCCCTTGCCATGGCTTCGTGCCTGGCCCTGCCCGCGCTTGCGCAGCAGCAGATCACCGTCGTCAACTTCGGCGGCGCCAATGCCAACGCGCAGAAAAAAGCCTACTACGAGCCCTACGAAAAAGCCGGCACCAAAGTCGTCGCGGTGGAATACAACGGCGAGCAGGCCAAGATCAAGGCCATGGTCGAGACGAAGAAGGTGACCTGGGATGTGGTCGAAGTTGAAGCACCCGATGTGCAGCGCGGTTGCGACGAGGGTCTGTTTGAAAAAATCGACTTCAGCAAAATCGGCTCCAAGGCGGACTTCTTGCCCGCAGCGGTCAAGGAATGCGGCGTGGGCGTTTTTGTCTGGTCCACCGTGATGGCCTGGAACGCCGACAAGGTCAAGACCGCCCCCACCAGCTGGGCCGACTTCTGGGACGTCAAGAAGATCCCCGGCAAACGCGGCATGCGCAAGGGCGCCCGCTACAACCTCGAATTCGCGTTGATGGCCGACGGCGTCAAGCCCGCCGACGTCTACAAGGTCCTGGCTACCAAGGACGGCGCCGACCGCGCATTCCGGAAGCTGACGGAACTCAAGCCCAGCATCCAGTGGTGGGAGGCCGGCGCCCAGCCCGCCCAGTTCCTCGTGGCCGGTGACGTCGCCCTCAGCACGGTCTACAACGGCCGAATCGACGCCGCCAACCGCGAAGGCCGCAACCTGAAGATCTACTGGCCCGGCGGCATCTATGACCTGGACTACTGGGTCATCCCCAAAGGCGCGCCCAACAAGGATGCATCGATGAAGTTCATCGCCTTCGCCAGCCAGCCCGCCACCCAGGCCGTGTACGCGCAGAACATCGCCTACGGCCCGGTCAACAACCAGGCTTTGGCCAAGCTCGACAAGAAGGTGCTGGATGACCTGCCGACCTCGCCGGCCAATGCGAAAGAGGCCATCCAGATGAACGTCGGCTTCTGGGCCGACCAGGGCGAGGCACTGGAGAAACGCTTCGCCGCGTGGGCCACGCAATAAAGCCGGGAGCAAACCAGCATGAACAGTTTCACCCGCAAGGCGGCCCTGACGGGCGAAGACGCCGGCGCGCTGCGCCGGGCGCTGTCGCGGGCCGATGCACGCCGCAAATGGCGCGCCTTCGCCCTGACCCTGCCCTTGCTGGTGTTTCTGCTGGTGACCTTGCTCATCCCCATCGCCGCCCTGCTGCAGCGTGCGGTCGAAAACCCCGAAGTCGTGAACGCGCTGCCGCGCACGGTCCAAAGCCTCAAGGGCTGGGACCCGCAGGCGCCGCCCGCAGCCGCCACGTATGCGGCGCTGGTGCAGGACTTGGGAAGCCTCTCCGACAGCTCGGACGCCGGTGCCCTGGCCCGGCGGCTTAATTCAGAGGTGCCCGGCTCCCGCTCGCTGGTCATGGGGGCGTACCGCGCGCTGCCCATCACCGGGTCGCCGCAGGACATACAGGCCAGGCTGGTCCAGCTGGACCCGCGCTGGGCCGAGCCTGCCTTCTGGCAGGCGATTGCCAAAAACGGCTCCCGCTGGACGCCCGACTACCTGCTGGCATCGGTGGACCTGCGGCGCGACAGCCTCGGCGAGGTGGAGCGCATGCCGCCCGACCAGCGCGCTTTCGGGCCCATCCTGCTTCGCACCTTCCAGATCAGTTTTGTCGTCACCGTGTTCTGCCTGGCGCTGGCTTACCCGCTGGCCTGGTGGCTGGCTTCGCTGCCAGCGCGCAAGGCCAACCTGCTGATGATCCTGGTGCTGGTGCCCTTCTGGACCTCCATCCTGGTGCGCGTCGCCGCATGGATCGTGCTGCTGCAATCCGAAGGCCTGGTGAATCGCGGGCTGATGGGCATCGGCCTGATCGACAGCCCGCTGGCGCTGCTGTTCAACCGCGCGGGCGTGGTGATCGCCATGGTGCACATCCTGCTGCCCTTCATGATCCTGCCGCTTTACAGCGTGATGAAAAACGTGCCCGCAACTTACGTCCGGGCCGCCGTTTCGCTGGGCAGCACGCCGCTGTCCGCCTTCTTTCGGGTGTACGTGCCGCAGACCTATCCCGGCATCAGTGCCGGGGCGCTGCTGGTGTTCATCCTGTCCATTGGTTATTACGTCACCCCGGCCCTGCTCGGCGGCGCCGATGACCAGATGCTGAGCTACTACATCGCGCGGTACACCAACGTCGAAGTCAATTGGGGCATGGCCTGTGCGCTGGGCGCCGTGCTGCTGACCGCCACCATGWTTCTTTACAGCGTTTACCGGCGCATCGGCAAGGCCGAACTCAGCATCGGCTGACACCTTTTTTCTTCTACAGACCTACAGACGCAGACGCCGATTCACCATGTTCAAAATCACAGGGCCCGCCTTTCCCCGCTACGCCACCCTGGCAGACAAAGCCGGCTGGTGGCTGGTGCGCGCCGCCTGCGTCGCCATCCTGGTTTTTCTGCTGGCGCCCATCCTGGTCATGGTGCCGCTGTCCTTTTCCGACAGCTCTTTTTTGAGCTACCCGATTCCGGGCTGGTCACTGAAGTGGTACCGCAACCTGCTGGATTCGCCGGAATGGGCCAGGGCCGCGAAAAACAGTTTCATCGTGGCGCCCGCCGCGACCCTGATCGCCACCGCGCTGGGTACTTTGGCGGCGGTCGGCCTTTCCAGAAGCAACTTCCCGTTCAAAAGCCTGCTGATGGGCATCCTCATCGCCCCGATGGTGGTTCCCATCATTGTGGTCGGCGTGGCCACCTACCTGTACTTCGCGCCGCTGGGCCTTGCCGACAGCTACTTCGGGCTGATCGTGGTGCACGCCGCATTGGGCGCGCCCTTTGTGCTGACCACCGTGCTGGCGACGCTCGCGGGCTTTAACCACAACCTGGTGCGCGCGTCGCTCAGCCTGGGCGAAACGCCTTTCAGGACGTTTTTCCGGATCACCCTGCCGGTCATCGCGCCGGGCGTGATCTCCGGCGCGCTGTTCGCCTTCGCCACCTCCTTTGATGAAGTGGTGGTCACGCTGTTCCTGGCGGGTGCGGAACAAGCCACGCTGCCGCGCCAGATGTTTACCGGCATCCGGGAAAACATCTCGCCGACCATCGCGGCCGTCGCCACCTTGCTGATCCTGTTCACCACCTCCCTTTTGCTGCTGCTGGAATGGCTGCGCGGGCGCAGGGCCTGACACGCCGGGACGGCGCCCTCGCGCGGAAACCCTTTCCCGGGGTCGCATACCCACCCGCCGCCCGTATCTCCCTCCGAAAGCTGTCAAAATCACCCGACGGCTCCTCTCTCCGCCCTCTCTCCACGCCTCTTTCACTCACTCCCCCTCCTCCACCCTCTTCAGCCTCCCGCTTTAAGGACTCCCGCCCATGGACATGAAAACCTCCCCCATTTCCCTGCTCAAAGATCCCAGCCTGTTCAAGACCGACGCGCTGGTCAACGGCCAGTGGGTCGCCGGCAAGGCCCGTTTTGACGTGAACGATCCTGCCACCGGCCGCAAGCTGGCCGACGTGGCCAACCTGGGGCCGCAGGACGCCGAGGCCGCCATCGCCGCGGCCAACACCGCCTGGCCCGCCTGGCGCAACAAGACCGGCAAGGAGCGCCACGCCATCCTGCTCAAGTGGTTCCAGCTGCTGATGGCCAACCAGGAAGACCTGGGCCGCATCATGACCGCCGAGCAGGGCAAGCCCTTTGCCGAGGCCAAGGGCGAAATCGCCTACGGCGCGAGTTTTGTCGAGTGGTTCGCAGAAGAAGCCAAACGCGTCAACGGCGAAACCCTGCCGCAGTTCGACAACAACCGCCGCCTGATGGTCCTGCGGCAGCCTATCGGCGTCTGCGCCGCCATCACACCCTGGAACTTCCCGCTGGCCATGATCACCCGCAAGGTTGCCCCGGCCCTGGCCGCCGGCTGCCCGGTGGTCATCAAGCCGGCCGAGCTCACGCCGCTGACGGCCCTGGCCGCCGCCGAGCTGGCCGTGCGCGCCGGCATCCCGGCCGGCGTGCTCAATGTGCTGACGGCCGACAGCGCCAACAGCATCGCCGTCGGCAAGGTGTTCTGCGCCAGCGACGTGGTGCGCCACATCAGCTTCACCGGCTCCACCGAGGTCGGCCGCATCCTGATGGCGCAAAGCGCGCCCAGCGTCAAGAAGCTCGCGCTCGAGCTGGGCGGCAACGCGCCCTTCATCGTGTTCGACGACGCCGACGTGGACTCCGCCGTCGAGGGCGCCATGGCCAGCAAATACCGCAATGCCGGCCAGACCTGCGTCTGCGCCAACCGCATCTACGTGCAGGACGGCGTCTACGACCAGTTCGTCGAAAAATTCGCCGCCAAGGTCAAGGCGCTCAAGGTCGGCAACGGCTTTGAGGACGGCGTGGTGCAGGGCCCGCTGATCGAGGACGCGGCCATCGAGAAGGTACAGCGCCACGTGGCCGACGCCCTCGCCAAAGGCGGCAAGCTGCTGGCCGGCGGCCACAAGCTCGAAGGCCAGTTCTTCGAGCCCACGGTGGTCTCCGAAGCCACCGCCGACATGCTCTGCGCCCGTGAAGAAACCTTCGGCCCCTTCGCGCCGGTGTTCCGCTTCAAGAACGACCAGGAAGCGATTGACGCGGCCAACAACACCGAGTTCGGCCTGGCCAGCTACTTCTACAGCCGCGACATAGGCCGCATCTACCGCGTCGCCGAAGCACTGGAGTACGGCATGGTGGGCATCAACGCCGGCGTGATCGCGACCGAGCACGTGCCCTTCGGCGGCGTCAAGCARTCSGGCCTSGGCCGCGAGGGTTCGCGCCACGGCATGGACGAATACCTCGAGATGAAGTACCTGTGCCTGGGTGACATCCAGCGCTAAGCCTGCACCCGTTACACCCGCGACCGCCCGACATGCGCCTGCTGCTTGTGGAAGACGAAGCCGAGATGGCTTCGTGGCTGCTGCGCGCTTTCAAGCAGAGCGGCTATGTCTCCGACCACGCGCCGGATGCCGCCACGGCCGAATCACTGCTGGCCGGCAACGACTATGACGCCGTGGTGCTCGACCTGCGGCTGCCCGACAAACACGGGCTCACTGTGCTGGCCGAGCTGCGCAAGGCCGGCAACCGCACCCCGGTGCTGGTGCTGACGGCGCAGGGCTCTCTGCAGGACCGGGTCAAGGGCCTGAACGTCGGGGCCGACGACTTCCTGGCCAAGCCTTTCGCCATCGAGGAGCTCGAAGCCCGCCTGGCCGCGCTGGTGCGGCGCAGCCGGGGCCGCTCCCACGCGCCGCTGCAATGCGGCTCCCTGTCATGCCCGCACGACAGCCGCGCCTTCACGCTGGCCGGTGCGCTGCTGCAGCTCACGCCGCGCGAAAGCGCGGCCCTGTCGGTGCTGCTGGCACGCAGCGGCACGCCGGTGGAAAAATCGCAGCTCTCCGGCAAGGTCTTCCCGGCCGACAGCAATGCCGGCCCCGATGCGATCGAGCTGGTGCTGCACCGGCTGCGCCGCAAGCTCGACGGCGGCGACGTGCGCATCGTCACCGTGCGCGGCCTCGGTTATATGCTGGAAGCGCATGCAGATACTGCGGACTGACCCCGACCGCTTCGGCATACGCGCGCGCCTGCTCACGCTGCTGCTCCCGGCCATCCTGGGCCTGCTGGCCCTGGACAGCTGGAACGATTACCGCGCCCTGCGCGACCAGGTGCAGGACGCCTACGACCAGAGCATGCTCGAGGCCGTGCACGCGCTGCAAAGCAGTGTGGCGCCGGCGCCGGACGGCTCACTGCGCCTGAATGCGCCGGCCGGCGTGCAAGCCCTGTTCGCCGCCGCCGGCCCCCTGCAGAAATACCTGCACGTCGGCCTGACAGACCTGGGGGATGCACAGGCCGGGAAGCCGGCCGCCTCGCGTGAGATCACTTTGCTGGGCGTCACAGACCTGCCCGCGCCCCCGCCGCTCTCATCGCCTTCATCGCCGGACCTCTACTCCCCCGCCGCGGTTTGGCCCGTCTGGTACGACGATTTCTACGCAGGCCATCCGGTGCGCGTGGTGGCGCTTCAAAGCCAGGTGCTGGACGGACGCGGCGGGAACTTCAAGCTGCTGGTCCAGGTTGCGGAAACCACCCTCCCGCGCGACCGGGCGCAGGCCGCCACCCTGCGGCAGGAGCTGATACGCGACGCGCGCATGGTGCTGGTGATGGTCCTGCTGGTCTGGCTGGGCGTGACCTGGTCACTGCAGCCGCTGGAGCGGCTGCGCAAATCCGTGCTGAAAAGCAAGGGCGCCGACCTCCAGCCCCTGGACACCCGCGACGTGCCGCATGAAGTCGCGCCCCTGGTCGACGCCCTGAACCAGCACCTGGCCAGCTACCGCGAGTTGCTGGAGCAGCAGTCGCAATTTCTGGCCGATGCCTCGCACCAGTTGCGCACGCCGCTGGCCATCATGCTGACCCAGGCGGGTGTGGCGCTGCGCGAAAAAGACACCGGGCAGCTTCATGCCACCCTGCGCGCCATGGTCGCCCAGATCGCGCGCAGCCGCCGCCTGTGCGAGCAACTGCTCTCGCTGGCCCACGCCAATGAGGGTGCAATGCCCGCGAACATGTCCGACCTGCCCGGCATCGTCGACCTCAACACCATCGCCAGGGAAGTGGTGCTGCAGTACCTGGCGCTGGCCCACGAGAAGAACCAGGACCTGGGCTGGGTCGATGCCCGCGGTGACTCCACGGAAACAGGCGCACTGCAGGATGCGCCCGTGGTCCCGGTGCGGGCGCACGGCCCCGAGCTGCACGAGGCGCTGTCCAACCTGGTGCACAACGCGATTGCCTACACACCGGCCGGCGGGCACATCACCGTGATGGTGTCCACGCTGGACGGCATGGCCCTGGCCGAGGTCCGAGACGACGGCCCCGGCATTGCCCCAGCGCGGCGCGCGCAGGTCTTCGAACGCTTCCATTCAGCCGACCCGGGTTCCGAAAAAGGCTCGCACGGCGCCGGGCTGGGGATGGCCATTGCGCGCGCTTATGCGCGGCGCAACGGCGGCGACATCGAGCTCGCCGACACGGCCTCCGGCGCCGGCCTGCGCGCCATCCTGCGCCTGCCGCTGGCGCCCCGTATTACTCCCTCTGGAGAGGGCAGGGGCTGAGCGCTGCGGCTCCGGATGCGCCTGCGCGCATCTGGACAGCGCGAAGAAGCCCAGGCTCAGCCTGGGCTGCGGTCTGCAAGACAGGGCTAGCGGCGCCTGAAAACTGGAGGCATTCGAATGCGGGAACCGCCCTCACCCTAACCCTCTCCCAGAGGGAGAGGGAAAGAGAGGGAAGGCTTCTTCGCGACGTCAGACCCGTTAGTGATAACACGTATTTTGGGCACCGCCGCGTAAAACGAAAGCAGATTGGAAGCCTCGCTTCCTAACATCGCCTCCAGCCCGAACGCCCACCGCCTGCGCTGTGCAGGACCGGAGAGCCGGGACATTAGCAGGAGACGCGATGACCCACCTTTCATTCACCGACAAGGCCCCGCCGGCGCGGCCCCGGAGGTGCTTCCCATGAACCTGACCAACCGCAACTTCGTCCGCGGCCTGTGCCTCATGGCGATCGCCCTGGTCTTCGGCGGCGTGTCCTTCAACTACACGCTGGGCGAGCTGAGCCGCTCCGGGCCCGGCCTGTTCCCGCTGATGGTGAGTTCCTTCCTGTTCATCATCGGCGTGCTCACGGTGGTGCGTTCGCACTTCGTCGACCCCGTGCCCCTGGACTACAGCGTCAAGAACATCGCCATCATCCTGCTGAGCCTGGTGGGCTTTTCGGTGCTGTCCCAGTACGTCAACATGATCCTGGGCATCGTCTTCCTGGTGTTCTGCTCCACGCTGGCCGGCACCTCGTATTCCGTAGTGCGCAACATCAAGATCTCCGTCGGCCTGGTCGCCGTGGCCTTTGCCTTCAAACAATTTCTCGGCCTGAGCCTGCCGCTGTACTGATATGGAAGTCTTTCACAACCTCGCGTTCGGTTTCGAACATGCGCTGRCGCTGCAAAACCTGCTGTACTGTGCACTGGGCTGCACGGTGGGCACGCTGATCGGGCTGCTGCCCGGGCTCGGCCCCCTGTCCACCATCAGCCTGCTGCTGCCGCTGACCTATTCCATCCCCACCGGCGGCGCGCTCATCATGCTGGCCGGCATCTACTATGGTGCGCAATACGGCGACAGCGTGAGCGCCATCACCATGAAGATCCCGCACGCCAGCAGCATCGTGGCCTGTATTGACGGCTACCAGATGACGCTCAAGGGCAAGACCGGCCTGGCGCTCTTCACCGCCGGTGTCTCCAGTTTCATAGGCGGCACCGTGGCCATCGTGGTGCTGTCGACCATGGCGCCGGCACTCGGCGAGGTCGGCTTCCTGTTCGGCCCGGCCGACTACWGCGCGCTGATGCTGCTCGGATTCTTCTGCGTGAGTTTTGTCAGCAGCGGCAGCCTGCTCAACGGCCTGGCCATGGCCATGGTCGGCGTGCTGCTGGGCATGGTCGGCACCGACGTCAACAGCGGCGTCGCGCGCTACACCATGAACCTGCCCTTCCTGATGGACGGCATAGGGCTGATCAGCATCGCGCTGGGCTGCTTCGGCATTGCCGAGGTCGTGAAAAACCTCGACAACAAAAACGTGCTCACGCCCTTCAACGGCAAGATCAAGCTCATGCCGACCTGGCCCGAGTTCAAGCGCATCATCCCCAGCGCCCTGCGCGGCAGCGTGATCGGCTCCATCCTGGGCATATTGCCCGGCGGCGGCCCCACCATCGCCCAGTTCGCCGCCTACGCCGCCGACAAGAAGTTCAGCAAGTACAAGCACGAGATCGGCACCGGCTGCATCGAAGGCGTGGCCGGCCAGGCGGCCGCCGACGAGGCCGCCGCGCGCACCAGCTTCATCCCGCTGATGGCCATCGGCATTCCCGAGAATGCCGTCATGGCGCTGATGATGGCGGCCTTTGTGGTCAAGGGCATACAGCCCGGCCCCAACATGATCGCCACCCACCCCGACCTGTTCTGGGGCTTGGTGGCCAGCATGTGGATAGGCAACTGCTTCCTGCTGATCCTCAACGTGCCGCTGGTGCGCTACTGGCTGTCGGTGTTCAAGATTCCCTACACCGTGCTGTTCCCGGCCATCCTGTTCTTCTGCTGCATAGGCACCTACAGCATCAACAACAGCCTGGACGACATCTACACCACCGCCGTCTTCGGCCTGGTCGGCTACCTCTTCCTGCGCCTGGACATGGAAGCCGCGCCCTTGCTGCTCGGCTTTATCCTGGGCCCCATGCTCGAAGAGAACTTCCGCCGCGCCATGCTGCTGAGCCGCGGCAGCTTCAACGTCTTCGTCAACCGCCCCATCAGCGGTACCCTGCTGGGCGTCATCGGCATCCTGGTCGTGTGGCAGGTGGTGGTGTTTGTGCGCAAGCTGGTCAAGTCGCCCGACCATCACATCCATTCAGGCGGTGCACCTGCAGTGCCGCTGCCCGCGACCGGCGGTAAATAGTCAAACGGGGTGTTTTGAGGGCCGCTGGCCCCCACCCCCGCCCTCCCCCAGCGGGGGAGGGAGCAAGAGTGGCGCACCTTGATGGACCGGGGTTGCTCCTTCCCCCGT
>NZ_JBFUBY010000095.1:0-22281 GCF_056405515.1 Polaromonas sp. P1_G2 | reverse complement strand
ACGTTGACCTCATCACCCTCGTGAAATTCTCTCGTCGCCATTTCGTACTTGCCGCCGGGCTTTAGCAACGGGTCCATCTCGCGAAGGCGTTGACCCCGCCAGAAGCCGAACAGCACGCGGCTTTCTTCAGCACGAATGAGCAGCACTGGCCCGTTCGACAGATAGACCAGGTGGCCCCATTTGATGGCTTCGTCCAGCGCGATGCTGCCGCACAGGACGGTCGCACGCAACTGCTCAACCGTGACACGCTGCCAGCCGAACAGCGCGGCCATATAAGCATCTGGACTAGCAGCGGGGATGTTTTTCTTCATCATGGCAAAGGTTGGGGCCTTGTGTAGATCAGGCGCATCTTATGTCCACCAAGAATTCTTCGATTGCATCTTGAGCGCGATTGACCTCAATATGGATGTCGTGCGTCAGCCGGACCGCAAGGGGAGTTAAGCCTTATCTGACGGCCGAAATAACGCGAAAAGCTTTCGACGAAGATCTTCATCACAAAAATCTTCCATATCGAGCATTCGAATCAAGGCTTCCACCTGCTCTTCACTTCTGTGCTGGTACGCTAAGAGGCGCTTCAACTTTTGCTTCGGAAGATATCGGCCAATGTATTGGTAAGGGTTAATGTCTTTTCGCGCACGCGTGAGCACCAGGTTCCACTCGAACTTCTTACTTAGTCCTTCGTACAGCCTCTTGTGCTCAAGATATGTACCTACAACGCCTGAATACTCGTCGAGAACAGCCCCCTTGTGCCAGGCGTAGAACTTCTCAACATACTCTCGGTAGCCGGCGAACAGCTCGTAGACATCCATGGTGTCTTTTGATTGATCGATAAACTCTCTTGCCTTTGAAGTCCAACCACTCCACGCGAGCAGCTCCTCCTTCGTTACTTGAAATCGAGCCTCTCGCTTCTTCTCTTGAAAGTCATGTGTAATCTGCCAATTTGTTTGAGCGATTCGCCAATGAGTGTTGTAGTTGCGGAAGCACTGCAGAAACTCATGAAGGCCGGGAACTGAAAACTCCTCTTTCAACCTCTCGTCGTACTTCGCGACGGGCGTTTGTCGTTGAAAGTTGCGTGCGTGGTCCACGAGGGTCATTAGCGCTGACGTGCAGTTGAATAGTTTTCGCTTCACCGCACGTGTATGAGACTCCGCTTCGTCAGCATTTGCTGTGTGCCAGAACATCTGATACTTGCTTCGGTCACCGAACAAGCAAATTTCATCAAGCAGATCTGTCACGCTGAAGTGAAAGATCCAGACCGTCTCATCAAGTTCTTCCAAGCGACGCCATAGCCGTCCTCCATCGGTATCTTCGATCGCCGATCGTGCCTCTGTGAAATTGTCAAAGAGGGCCTTTTGGATCGCATCACGGGTCCACGGCTGGGGAATTGCGTCGAGGTAACGAGTCATGAGACCTAACTTTGATGTATCCCAAAAACTGCGCGCCAACATGGCGTCGTGCGAAATGGCAGGGTCTTGAGCCTCTAACATTTTTCATGAGAAACAGCAGATTACATCAACCTTCCGTGAAAGCACACAGGTATATTGAATTCGACAAAGTCGCCGATGATCTCGGCGCGTTATACACCGCCCGCTCCGATGTAAAGGCAAAATGCCACACATGAACTCCCTAAGCGGCATCCGCATCCTCGACCTCTCCCGCGTGCTCGCGGGCCCCTGGTGCACCCAGACTTTGGCGCGCCGACGTGATCAAGATCGAGCGGCCGGGCAGCGGCGACGACACGCGGACCTGGGGGCCGCCGTTTTTGAAAGACGCGCAGGGCGCGGACACCGAGGCGGCTTATTACCTGGGCACCAACCGCAACAAGCGCTCGGTGACCTGCGACATTGCCCAGCCCGCCGGCCAGGCGCTGGTGCGGGAGCTGGCGGTGCACTGCGATGTGTTTGTGGAGAACTTCAAGGTCGGTGACATGGCGCGTTATGGGCTGGACTATGCCTCCCTCAAAGCCATCAACCCGCGCCTGGTGTACTGCTCGGTGACCGGTTTCGGCCAGAACGGGCCTTATGCCGACCGCGCGGGCTATGACTACGCGATCCAGGGCATGGGCGGACTGATGAGCGTGACGGGCGAGCGCGACGRCCTGGGCGGCGGGCCGCAGAAGGTGGGCGTGGCGGTGGCGGATTTGATGACGGGCATGTATGCGACGGTGGCGATACTCGCCGCGCTGCGCCATGCCGAAAAAACCGGAGAGGGCCAGCAGGTGGACATGGCGCTGCTGGACACGCAGGTGGCCATGCTGGCCAACCTGGGCGCCAACTACCTGGTCAGCGGCAAGGCGCCGGGCCGGGCCGGCAATGCGCACCAGAACATCGTGCCCTACCAGGTGTTTGAAGTCGCGCCTGCAGCCGATGGCAGCAAGGATCATCTGATTCTGGCGGTGGGCAATGACTCGCAGTATGCGAAGTTCTGCGCGGTGGCGAATATCCCTGAACTCGCAACCAACCCGCTGTTCGCGAAGAACCGCGACCGCGTGCTGAACCGCGGCCAGCTGGTGCCGATATTGGAAGCCGTGATGAAAACGCGCGGCAAGGCCGACTGGCTGGCGGCGCTGGAGGCGGCGAAAGTGCCTTGCGGCGCGATCAACAGCCTGGCGGAAGTGTTTGCCGACCCGCAGATAGCGGCGCGCGGCATGGTGACCGAGTGGACGCACCCGGTGAAGGACGACTTGAAGCTGGTCTCCAGCCCGATTCGCATGAGCGCGACGCCGGTGCGCACCGACCTGCCGCCGCCGCTGCTGGGCCAGCACACCGATGAGGTGCTGCGCGAACTGCTGAACTATTCCGACGCCAAGCTGTCGGAGTTAAAGGGCGGCAAGACAATTTGACGCGGCAAGTCCGCACAAAAACCTGATGCAAATACCTGATTCAAAGAGGTGACGCGATGAAACACAATTTTGTTCTGGTGCACGGTGCCTGGCATGGCGGCTGGTGCTGGCGGCGGGTGGCGCAGGTGCTGCAGCTGGACCACCACAAGGCTTTTGCGGTGACGCTGACGGGCCTGGGCGAGCGGGCGCATCTGCTGTCGCCGGCCATCAACCTCGATACCCACATCAACGACGTGATCAATTTGATCGAAGCGGAAGAGCTCCACGAGGTGACGCTGGCGGTGCATTCCTACGCGGGCATGATAGGCACGGCCGTGGCCGACCGCATGGGCGGGCGCCTCAAGCACCTGGTGTATGTCGATGCCGTGGTGCCGCAGCCGGGCGAAAGCTGGAGCAGCACACACGACGCGGCCACGCAGCAAAAGCGCATGGCGGGGGCGCAAGCCACAGCCAATTTCAGTTTTGCGCCGCCCGACCCGGAAGTGTTCGGCCTGCAGGGCGCGGACCACGACTGGGTGCAGCGCCGACAGACGCCGCACCCAGGCAACACCTACCAGGCGCCGCTGGATTTTGACGTGAAGCGCGTGGCGGCGGTGCCGCGCACCTTTGTGAGTTGCATAGCACCGGCGCTGGCGACCATTACGCCCAGCCGGCTGCGCGCGCGGGACCCGGCCTTCTGGGACGGCGCCTGGCTGCCGAATTCACGGGTGGTGGAACTGGCCACCGGCCATGACCCCATGGTGACCGAGCCGGCAGCGCTGGCGCACATCCTGCTGGAGTGCGCTGAATGAAGGCGGTGGGCCGGCGCGGTTTTACGGCGGCGCTGGCGGGCAGCCTGGCCTGGCCGCTGCAGGCCCAAGCCAAGGACAGCGCCCTGCCGGTGCCGGCCTCGCTGCCGGAGGCGGCCGGGCTGGCCGCCGCACGCGGCGAACCGCTGGTGCTGCTGGTCACCCTGCCCGGCTGCCCTTATTGCGAACTGGTGCGGCGCAATTACCTGCTGCCCGCGCGCAAGGAGACCGGGCTGGAGGCCTGGCAGCTCAACGTCACCGACAGCCACACGCCGCTGACGGGCTTTGACGGCAAGGCCACGACCGCGGCCGCGCAGGCCCGGACCTGGAAGGCGACTTTCACGCCCACGGTGCTCTTCCTGGGCCCGCAGGGGCAGAAGCTGGCCGAGCCGCTGGTGGGCGCGGCGATCCCGGATTTTTACGGAGCCTACCTGGACGAGCGACTGCTGCTGGCGCGCCGGGCGGTGGTGGCGCTGCGCTAGGGCCTGATAACGCCATGACGGACGCCGGGTCGCTGCAGGCCGCTATCCATGAGGAGGTGACGCTGCGGGCTTACGACCCGCGCTGGCCCGGCCTGTTCGAGGCCGAGCGCGAGCGGTTGCTGTCGCTGTTTCCCGATGATTTCATCGCCATTGAGCACATAGGCAGCACGGCCGTGCCGGGGCTGGTCGCCAAGCCGGTGATCGACATCCTGGCTGGTGTGGCCTCGATGGCGGCGGCCAGGGCGTTGGTGGCGCCGCTGTGCACGCAAGGCTATACGGCCTCCGCCGAATTTAATGCCACGCTGGTAAACCGCCAATGGCTGATGCGCTGGGCGAACGGGCACCGCACGCACCACCTGCACCTGGTGGTGCATGGCGGCGGGGTGTGGGCGCAGCGCCTGCGTTTTCGCGATGCGCTGAGGGCGGATGCCGCGCTGGCGGCGCGTTATGCGGCGCTCAAGGCCGACCTGGCGACCCGGTTCCCGAGCGACCGCGAGGCCTATACCGAGGGCAAGGCCGCGTTTGTGCGTTCGGTGTGTGAAGGCTGAACGCCACCCTACTAGCTACTATTAAGCCGCTGAATCAACCCGCTGGACCTGTACTGGATGACGGATTCGCGCTTGGCAACTGCGGCTTCGGTGGTAAATTCAAACCGTTCAAGCAGGAGAGCGCTGCCCCCAGGGGGCGGCCACC
Organism: Polaromonas sp. P1_G2; assembly: GCF_056405515.1. Lineage (NCBI taxonomy): Bacteria > Pseudomonadati > Pseudomonadota > Betaproteobacteria > Burkholderiales > Comamonadaceae > Polaromonas > Polaromonas sp. P1_G2. The sequence goes on along the minus strand of NZ_JBFUBY010000095.1, from coordinate 17,476 downwards.
GAAGGCGCAAACTTCCATAATCGCTCAGGTCCCGTACTGCCCGGAAACACACAGCCGTCTGGAGAGACGCCGCATGCAAGGTGCGGCGCACCGAAGGAGCAAGGCCGTTGCGAAAGCAGCGGCTGAATCTCTCAGGTACCAAGGACAGTGGAAGCGGCCGCAAGCCTGTAATGGCCTGGCGGTTGCCATGATTCTTCTTTGACTCAAGCACCTCCAAGGCATTGCGCTTGCGCAACAGCCATTTCTGCTTGAAAAAAGGAATCGCCATGAAAGTCATGGTTTTGGGTGCGGGTGTCACGGGGGTCACGACGGCCTGGTATCTGGCGCAGCGCGGGCATGAGGTCACGGTGATTGAGCGGCGCGGCGCGGCCGCGATGGAAACCAGCTTTGCCAACGGCGGGCAGATTTCCGTGAGCCACGCGGAGCCCYGGGCCAACCCGGGCGCGCCGCTCAAGGTGCTGCAGTGGCTGGCGCGGGAAGACGCGCCGCTGCTGTTCCGGCTGCGGGCCGATGTGAACCAGTGGCTGTGGGGCCTGGAGTTTTTGCGCAACTGCACGCCGGCGCGCACCGCGCAAAACATCCGGCAGATCGTGAACCTGGGCATGTACAGCCGCGGCGCGCTGCAAAAACTGCGCGCCGAACTGGGCCTGCAGTACGACGCGAAGACCCAAGGCATCCTGCACTTCTACACCAGCCAGGCCGAGTACGACGCGGCGCAGGAGCCGGCGCGCATCATGCGCGAGCACGGCTGCGAACTGGACATGAAAACCGCCGACGAATGTGTGGCGATTGAGCCCGCGCTGGCGCAGTGCCGCGCCAGCATTGTGGGCGGCAGCATGACGCCCAGCGACGAGTCGGGCGACGCGCAGGCTTTTACCACCGCACTGGCCGCGCGCTGCGAGCAGGCAGGCGTGAAGTTTCTCTACAACACCAACATCCTGGATGTGCTGGCCAGCGGCGGGCAACTGGACGGCGTGCTGGTCGCCGGGGGCCACGGCGAGGCGGGCGGGCGCGTCGAGATGCTGAAGGCCGATGCCTATGTGATGTGCCTGGGCGCCTTCAGCGCGCCATGGGCGAAGCGGCTGGGACAGAGCCTGCGCATCTACCCGGCCAAGGGTTATTCGGTGACGCTGCCGGTGATCAACGAGGCGGCTTCCTACCAGGTGAGCCTGACGGACGACGAGTACAAGCTGGTGTTCTCGCGCTTCGGCAATCGCCTGCGCATCGCGGGCACGGCGGAACTCAACGGCTACAACACCGAGCTGAACCTGGTGCGCTGCAATGCCATCGTGCGCCGCGTGAAGCAGCTCTTCCCGGAGATGACGGACGGCGAAGGCGCGCAGTTCTGGACCGGGCTGCGGCCGGCGACGCCTAGCAACGTGCCTTACATCGGCAAGAGCAAAACCTCCAATCTGTTCCTCAACACGGGCCACGGCACGCTGGGCTGGACGCATGCCTGCGGCTCGGGCGCGGCGATTGCCGACATCGTGAGCGGGCGTGTGCCGGAAGTGGATTTTGCGTTCACCGGCATGCAATCGCCGGGCCGCCCTATGGCCCTGCCGGGCATGGCGAAGGCCTGAGGGCGGGCGCCCATGCAGCGTTTGAACGGACACGGTAATATCGCCCTCCGTTCATTCGCCGCCTGCCGCCATGACATCACCCACCACCACGCCGCCCGACGGCCTTCCCGCCTACCGCCTCCTCACGGGCCCGGATGACGCGAGTTTCTGCCACCGGGTCAGCGAGATGCTGGCGCTGGGCTACGAGCTTTACGGCTCGCCGACGGCGACCTTCAATGGCGAGAGGGTGATCGTGGCGCAGGCGCTGCTCTGGCCTTCGGTTCGGAGCGACAAGCCATGAGCGCTCCCTTGAATACCGCCACCCTGCAGGCGATGGCGAACTTCCCGAACCAGCTCGAGCAGTTTTACGCGGCCATTCCCGAAAGCCACAGCGACTGGACGCCTTCGTCGTGGGAGGGCATCCCGAGCGAGACCTTTTCGGCGCTGGGCCAGGTCTGCCATGTCAGGGACATCGAGATCGACGGCTACCATGTGCGGCTCCAGCGCACGCTTACCGAGACGAACCCGGTGCTGGCATCGCTGGATGGCTATGAGCTTGAGAAGGAGCGCCATTACGCAGCAGCCGACGCGCGGGAAGCCCTGGCGGCGTTCCGGGCGGCCCGCCTCAAAACGATGGCGATGCTGTCGGCTGTCACGCCGCTGCAGCTGGACCGCACGGCGGAATTCGAAGGCTACGGCGCCCTGACCTTGCGCAGCCTGGTGCACTACCTGTGCAGCCACGACCAGCAGCACCTGGCCGGCCTGCAGTGGCTGCTCGGCAAGATTGACGCGTCGCGCGCCGCGAGCGCCGGGCGAAATTTGTAACACCGGCCTTATCAGGAAAAGGGCTTTTCGCGCTACCTTGGTGCGCCCTTTTTCGGCGAAAAAACCACGGATCGCCCGGGGTATTCCCGCTTTATGTCCCTTCAGCGTCAGTCGGCTTGTAAGTAAAAGTTAACTTGGGCGCACACTGCTTGTACGGCTTCGTGGCCGTGCTGTCCGCGGTTGCGGTTCAAGCAATAACTTTTGGGATGAACGACATGATGACGGTTTATTGGCGTAATGCGGCGGTGCTGGCCGGCACAGCCCTGGCTCTGGGTTCCACCGTGGCGCAGACCGAGAACCCGCGTCCCCCCAAAACAAAAGCTGCCGCCGCGCCGGCAGCCGAAAAGTTTTCAGGCCCGCGCGAAAAAATGGTGGWGGCCATGCCCAAAACCTACGGCAAGACCGAAACCATGGCCTTGTGGGGCGACTACTTCAGCCACCTGTCGCGCTGCGCCAATGTGGAACTGCAGAACGCCCAGGGCGACTCGCTGGAGCGCACCAGCAACGTGGACATCCTGGGCGAGAAGGAGCTGATCGAGGCGCTTTCGACCGGCAAGGCCCAGATCGGGCAAGTGAACCCCGGCCTGGCCGCGCAGATGGTGACCGCCGGGCAGGCCGCGCCTTTCGCGGTGCCGKGCAACAAGGCGACGGGCCAGCGCAATTCCTACAAGCTGATCCTGATCACGCGCATCGACAGCCCGTACCGGGAACCCAGGGACCTGGTGGGCAAGAAGATCGCGCACACCACGCCGACCTCCAATTCGGGCAATCTGGCGCCGCGCGCGCTGTTCCCGGCCCTGGGCCTGACGCCGGACAAGGACTACGAGGTGGTTTTCTCCAACGGCCACGAGCGCTCGGTGACCGGCGTGATGCACGGCTTTTACCCCGCCGCGGCGGTGGCCAGCGATTTGTACCAGCGCATGGTCGTGAAGGGCGACGTCAAGGGGTCGAGCATACGCACGATCTGGGAAAGCCCGCCTTTCATGACGGAAACCTGGACCATGAACAAAGAGGTGTCGCCGGAGCTGCAGGCCCGGCTCATGCTGGCTTGAAGAGCCCAACTCAACCGCTGCATTCGGCCCAGCAGGRGCCGCGGAACCGGCTTCGCCGGGCCGCCRGCGCCGTCCCCTGCAAGGGGAAAAGGGCTACACGMAGYGAGCCCGATAGGGGTGTGCCAATCTTTCGGCTTTGCCGGCCCCAGGCGCCGCCCCCTCGAGGGGGGAACAAGCTACACGCCAGTGAGCTTGGACGGGGGGGAGTCAATAGTCAGCAGCGGGTGCACCGTGCCCCACAGGCTTTCGTCAAGCACGCGCTGCAAGGTGCGCAGCAGCTGGTTGTTGGAGGTGTAGGCCTTCACCAGCACCGCTTCCACACGCTGGGTTTCCGTGGCGACCTCGTCGCTCGCGGAAAACACCACCACCGGCGGCGCGGGGTTCAGCGCCTCTATCGTGTCCAGCAGTTCCCAGCCTGAACCGTCTTTCAAAGTCAGGTCGAGCAGCACCAGGTCATAGTGGTGCTTGCCGAGCTGTTCGCGCGCCTCCTGCAGGCTGCCGGCAAATTCAAAGGTCGCGAAGTCCTGGGCGATGGTCGCGGCGATGCGCTGGATGTCCAGGTCGTCCTCGACATGCAGGATGCGCGGCCGGCCTTCGGCCATGTTGGCGATGGCGCGCTGCAGGCTCAGGATCAGCTTGTTTTCGTCGATGGGCTTTTCAAGCCAGGTCGACACCGCGAGCGGCTGGTTGTTGAATTCGAGTTCGCCGGCTTCGGCGTTGGCGGACACTACCACGATGGGCAGTTCCCGCGTGCGCTCTTCGAGGCGCAGCGCGCGGATCAGGCTGATGCCGTCCAGGTCCGGCAGGCCCAGGTCGACCGTCATGGCGGCGTAGGGCCGTTTCACCACTTGCTCCATGGCCTGCGCGGCGCGGTAGACCATGTCCGAATCGAATCCGCCCTTGTCGAGCATCAGGTTGATCAGGTGGGCGATGTCGGGGTCGTCCTCGCAGACCAGGATCAAGGGCCTGGGCGGCCCGCTGGCCTTGCTTCTGTTTGCATCGATGCTGGCTTCTTCCACCCGCGGCGCAAGTGCTTCGGGCAGCTCAAAATAGAAAACGGTTCCCACGCCGGTTTGCGAGGTGAAGCCCACGCTGCCGTTCATACGCTCGACAATGGCGCGCGAGATGTTCAGGCCCAAACCGGTGCCGCCCTTTTGCCGGGTGTCCGAGGTGTCGGCCTGCGAGAACTTCTGGAAGATGCGTTTGCGGAACTCTTCGGGAATGCCGGGACCGCTGTCGGCGACCTCGACCCGGATCCGCCCGCCGCTGCGCAGCAGCCTGACGTACACACAGGACTCCGCCGGTGAGAACTTCACGGCATTGGAGATCAGGTTGGTGAGGGCCTGGGTCATCCGGTCGCTGTCGACGCTGACCTTCACCGCATCGGCCTGGACGTCCAGGGCCAGCTTGACGTTGTGCTGGCCCGCAAAGCCTTCATTGGCCGTCAGGATCTGGGCCAGCAGGGGCTGCAGTTCCACGATCTGCAGGTCGAAACGCATCTTGCCGGACTCGATTTTCTCGCTGTCCAGGATGTCGTTGATCAGCCGGATGAGCCGCTCGCAATTGCTGGTGGCGATGCCGACGAGGTTCTTGGCCATGGGCGGCAGCTCCCCGGCCACGCCGCCGACGATCAGGCCCAGCGAGCCGCGTATGGAGGTCAAAGGCGTGCGCAGCTCATGGCTGACGGTGGAGACGAACTCGCTCTTCATGCGGTCTATGCGCTTGAGTTCGGTCACATCGGTGCCCAGCGAATAAAAACCGAGCACCTTGCCTTCGTCCTCGCCTTCGCCGTAGCGCGGAAAGTACTGCATGACGTAGTCGCGTTGCTTGCCGTCGGCGCTTTCCTGGGTGCGGTCATACTGCGCCGCGTAGCCGTCCAGGGCTTCCTCGATCTTGCCGCGCTCCTTTTCGTAGAGCTCGCGGCCCATCATCTCGCGCATGGTCTTGCCATGGATCTGCTCGCGCTTCAGGCCGAAGCGTTCCTCATAAGCGAGGTTATAGAACTGGAAGCGCTGCTCCGCGTCGATGTAGGCGATCAGGGCAGGCACGGTGTCGGTGATCTGGTGCAACTGCGTTTCACTGGCGTTCAGCGCGATGGTGCGCTCCTGCACGCGCTGCTCCAGGGTCTCATTGGCGCCCTGGAGTTCCTGGTTGACGCGCTGGATGGTGGAGTGGCTGCTGAGGAGGTCGACCGCCGCGTAGAGGAGCAGCGCCACCAGCACCGCCGAAAAAATCAGCAGGTAGCGACCATAACGCTCGCCTTCCGCCCCGGCCTGTTGCTGCTCGGCCGTCAAGGCATCGTTGGCCTCATCGAGCAGTTTTCCGGTCGGCGCCGCGGCAATGCCCACGAGGAGCTCATTGACTGTTTTCTGCTCGCGCAAAATGGTCTGGATATGCGCGCTGAAGATGCCCAGCCTGTCCCTGATGTCTGGCGGAAAAAGATGCAGGCCGCCTTCCAGCCGGCTTAGCTCGTCCCGTATCTCCGCGCCCCTGTCGCCGGTCGGGCTCTGGCTGTACAGCATGCTCGCGAGCAAAAGCCTGTTCACGCCCGCCGAGATCTGCTGAAACGCCGGCTGCGCGGCACCGCGGCCCGGCACTAGCGACTGCTTGACGTCTTCCGCCGCGGTGGGAAGAAAGGCCAGCGAGTTGCGCAGCACCGAGTTGTTGGATTTGAATTGCTCGATCAGGACGGCCTTGTCCTGGACGGCGCGTTGCAGCGCCGCCAGCTTGGCGGCCTGCGCGGGTGCATCGTGCTTGTGGGCCTCCGCTTCCGACCGGAGCTGCTCCATGAGCCGGGCCATCTCGCCCTGGTTGTCGGCCAGCGCATCGTAGTGCGTGTTGATGCCTATCCTGGACTTCAGCACGTCCAGCTCCCATTGCGCGTCAAGCTGCTTCAGGTGGCGCAGCACGGCGATATCCTCAAAGTAATGCGACTCGTCGAAGCTCTGGGTTTTAGCGTACAGAAACACCAGGATGGACAGCAGCACGGCAGTGACCGCCGCCATCGGCAGCCAGGCCAGTCGATTCGGTTTTTTCACGGTTTGACGTCCAGTTCACCGGTGAGGGTGTTGAGGAAACGGATGATGGCCTCCTTGTCCTCTTTGGAGGCGACGCGGCCGAGCTGGTAGCGGAACATGATGTCGACGGCCTCGTCCAGGGTTTTCGCCGAGGCATCGTGGAAGTAAGGCGCGGTGAGCGCGATATTGCGCAGGCTGGGCACCTTGAAGACGTATTTGTCGCTTTCGACCTTGGTGACGAGGTAGCGGCCCAGATCGGCTTCCGTGGGATTGCCGCGCTTGGCGAAGTAGTCGCCCATGACGCCGAATTTCTGGAACATATTGCCGCCCACGTTGACGCCCTGGTGGCAAGCGACGCAGCCGTACTGCTTGAACTTCGCATAGCCGGCTTTCTCGGGCGCGGAGATCGCATTGGGGTCGCCGCGCAGGTATTTGTCAAAGCGCGAGTTGGGGGTGATCAGGGTGCGCTCGAAAGTGGCGATCGCGTTCTGGATGTTCACCTTGGTGACGCCGTCCTTGTAGGCGGCGGCGAATGCGCTCTTGTATTTGGGGTCCTGCGACACCTTCTGGACCACCTCTTCCCACTTCGAGCCCATCTCRACCGGGTTCTGCATGACATGGTCGGCCTGGGCTTCCAGCGACTCGGCGCGGCCGTTCCAGAACTGCTTGAAATTGAGCGCGGCGTTGAGCACCGTGGGGGCGTTGACGCTGGTGAGCCCGCCGTTGAGCCCCACCGAACGATCACGCCCGTCACCGCCGCCCTTGCTGATGTCGTGGCAGCTGGCGCAGGACACGCGGCCGTTGCCGGACAGGCGCGTATCGCGAAACAGCTGCCGACCGATTTCGGCGCGGGCCGGGTCCTGCTTCAGCGTCAGCGGGACCGGCTGTATGGGCTCATCGAGCAGAGGCGCCGCAGTGGCGGCGTGGGATGCGCAGAGCACCGCGGCCGCCAGCAKAAGTCCCGCCAGGCCGGAAGCCCTTGCGGCCGCGTGTGCGCTTGCCTGCTGAAGCGGCGCCCATGGCCCGCCGCGATAGCCGCGCGCCAACATCCCTGTTGTTGTTTTCACGGCTGCTGTCCTCCTGATCGTTGCTGCAACCAGCCACCATCAGATCACGTTTATCAACCGCGCCCCTTAAGGCATTTCCCGTGTGGGCATATTTACCAACACTATGTAAGTAAATGCTTCGTTTTCACTTCGAAGAAAACCGCAGGCCCAGCGGTGCCCCGCACTCAACTTAGAACTTTTTATTTCATCGATCCGAAGACTTTTTTGAGAATCGCGCTGCCGGTGCCCACGGGATCCTGGCGGATCTTCTTTTCTTCCTCACCGATGATGAGGTAGAGGCCGTCCAGCGATTTGCCGGTGACGTATTGCTGGATGTTGGCGTCTTCTTTTTTGACCAGGCCGAAACCGGCGGCCTTGCCGGCGAATTCGTTGTATTTGTTGGCCAGCCCGACTTTTTCAGTGGCCTTGGTCACCACGGGCAGGAATTTCACACCCAGCGGCGCGCGGGTTTTTTCGGCGAAGAAAGTGGTGACCGAGGTCTCGCCGCCGGTCAGGATGTTCTTGGCGTCGTTCACGTTCATGGTGTGCACCGCGTTGACGAGCAGGTCCTTGCCCATGGGCACGGCCGCTTCGGCGGCGCGGTTGATGGAGGTGACCAATTCGTCGATACGTTTGCCCTGGCCGAAGTTTTTCAGCAGTTTCGACGCGTCTTCGAGGTAACCGGGCAAAGGAATGCGAACTTTTGGGTTTCCGAGGAATCCATCCGTCTTGCCCAGCAGGGCGACGGCCGCGATGGCGCCCTTTTCCAGGGCGGTTTTCAGGCCGGCGCTGGCATCGGCGTTGCTGATGCCGGACAGGTCTCCCAGCGACAGCGCGTGGGCCTGGTGGTAGGTGGCCAATATCAGTGCGCCCAACGCGCTGACGCCGGCCTGGTTAAAATTGCGACGTTGCATGATGAGGTCTCCCATGAAATTGACATCCAGCCGGACAGTATGCCGCATGGCGCTGGCCGGCGTTTTTGCGCTGGCGGCGCTCGCCAGCCTGCCCGGGTGCACTGGCGCGCAGGCAGCGCCTGAGTCGACCTTCGTGCTGCTGGACGGCAGCAAAAAAACCACGGCCGACCTCAAAGGCAAAGTCACCCTCGTCAACTTCTGGGCCACCAGCTGCGTGACCTGCGTGGCGGAGATGCCAAAAGTCATTTCCACCTACAACAAATACAAAAGCCAGGGTTACGACACCCTGGCCGTGGCCATGAGCTACGACCCGCCCAGCTACGTCGTCAACTACACCGAAACACGCAAGCTGCCCTTCAAGGTGGCCATCGACAACACCGGCGCGGTGGCCAAGGCCTGGGGCGACGTCCAGCTCACGCCCACGACCTACCTGGTCAACAAGCGCGGTGAGATCGTCAAGCAGTATGTGGGTGAGCCCGACTTCGCGGCGCTGYACCAGCTGATCGAGAAGCTGCTGGCTGAGACCTGAAGCGTTTCGCATCCCCCAAAAGAAAAGCCGGTTCAAACGAACCGGCTTTTTTATTTCCCCCTTCAAGCAGGGGCCGCGGGACTGGCTTTGCCAGACCGCAGGCGCCGCCCCCTTGAGGGGGGAACAGGCTACACGCAGTGAGCCTGGACGGGGGTGTTATTGATTTCTGAAAGAGTCGTGGCAAGCCTTGCAGGTGCCGGCGGTCGAAGCGAATGCCGTCTTCAGCGTATCGAGGTTGCCGGTCTTGGCGGCGGCGGCCAGCTTGGCGGTTTCGGCGACCAGCTTTTCATGGCCTTCCTTGAACTTGGCCTGCTCGGTCCAGATCTCTGGCTTGGCCTTGGTGTTGCCGCCCTTGTCGGTGCCAGGCGCGAAGCCGGCCCACGGGAGCTTGGCCATGTCGGCCACGATGTCGGCGTTCTCCGCGGCGACTTTGGCGTCGAAGGGGACGCGGCCGTTGGCCATGGCACCGATCCGGCCGAAATGCTGGCTCATGACAAACAGCGCGCTCTGGCGGTATTTGATGGCGTCTTCGGGTTTGGCAAACTGCGCGGAGGCCGGAGCGGCGATGGCCACCAGGGTGGCGGCCGCTGCGATGCAGGCGAAAAGTTTCATGGTTTTCCTCGTGAGGTTTTTTTAGGATATGGTCGGTGGCACGCATGGCAACGCGCTGGGCTTGTTGCCATGTGGCTGAGTTTAGCCAGACCTGATAAGTTCCGCAGGAACTTATGCACTACGGGAAAGCACCAAGAGTCGAGCGAGGCGGCCGGAGGCAAGCCCGGCATAGAGCAACCCACATGAACGAGGAGTGAGCGTGTACACCAACAAGAATCTGCACAAGGTGCGTGTGTGGGACCTGCCCACGCGGTTTTTCCATTGGGCGCTGGTGGCCTGCGTGACCGGCCTGGCCATCACCGGCACCGTGGGCGGCAACGCCATGGTCTGGCACTTCCGTTTTGGCTACACGGTGCTGGCCTTGCTGCTGTTTCGCATCGTCTGGGGCCTGGTGGGTGGGCGCTGGTCGCGCTTTGGCGCGTTCATCTATGCGCCGCAGAGCGTCATCAACTACCTCAAGGGCCAGGGCAAGCCGGAGCACGGCGTGGGCCACAGCCCGATAGGCGCCGGGTCGGTGTTCGCCATGCTGGGTTTCCTGGTGGCGCAAGTCGGCACGGGCCTGCTCAGCGACGACGAGATCGCTTTCGCCGGCCCGCTGACGCGCTTTGTCTCCAATGCCACCGTCAGCCTGACGACCAACTATCACAAGAACATCGGCAAATGGGTGCTGCTGGCGCTGGTGCTGTTGCACATCGCGGCCATCGTCTATTACCTGAGCCGCAAGCACAACCTCGTGGGCGCCATGCTTCACGGCGACAAGGAACTGGTGGTGCAAGCGCCCCCCTCGCGGGACGACACGGTGTCGCGCGTGGCCGCGGCGCTGATCCTGGCGATTTGCGGCGGCGTGGCCTACTGGGTTTCCACCCTGGCGGCGCCGGCGTTCTGAGGCCGTCTGCCCATTGCGGCGGACCGGACGCCGCGGCTGATGGCACTGGCAAACCGCGTTAAACTGGTTGCCGACTTTTCATCGCCGATCCGTGCAACGCCCTTCCATCCAGTTCATCACGCCCGACACGCCGGAGCAGCTGGCCGCGACGCGGCTGGTTTTTCGCGAGTATGCGGAGCAGCTGGGCGTGGACCTGTGCTTCCAGAACTTCGAGGCTGAACTGGCCGAGCTACCCGGTGAATACGATGAACCCGAAGGCACGCTGCTGCTGGCGCTGGTGGACGGCGAAGTCGCCGGCTGTTGCGCACTGCGCGCGCTGGACTCGGTCGACTATCCGAATGCCGGCGAGATGAAGCGCCTCTATGTGCGCAAGCCCTTTCGCCGCTTCGGCCTGGGCCGCCAGCTCGCGGAGGCCATCCTGGACGCGGCGCGCGTGGCGGGTTACCACTCGGTACTGCTGGACACGCTGGACGACATGGAATCGGCGCGCGCGCTGTACGCAGAACTCGGCTTTGCCGAGATCCCGCCCTACTATCACAACCCCATCGCGGGGGCGCATTACCTGAAAGCCGATCTCTAGGCTTTCCCAAAGCGGAAACGAAAAAGCCACCGGGCTCGCGCGCGGTGGCTTTTTTTCTGGCGAAGAATCCGCCCTCAGCCCTCAGCCCTTGGCTTGTGCCAGCAGCGTGGCGGCATCGCTGACTTCAAACTTGCCGGGGCCTTCTACATTGAGGCTGGCGACCTTGCCGTCCTTGACCAGCATGGAGTAGCGGTTGCTGCGCAGGCCCATGCCGCGCGCCGTCAGGTCCAGTGTCAGGCCGGCGGCTTTCGCGAAATCCGCACTGCCATCGGCCAGCATGCGCACCTTGTCGCCGGTCTTCTGGTCGCGCGCCCAGGCGCCCATGACAAAAGCATCGTTGACGCTGAGGCACCAGATCTCGTCGACACCCGCGGCCTTGAGCTCGGCGAATTTTTCGACGTAGCCGGGCACATGTTTGGCCGAGCAGGTGGGCGCGAATGCACCGGGCAAGGCAAACAGGGCAATAGTCTTGCCGGCAGCGGCCTTGGCCACGTCGACCGGGTTGGGGCCGATGCTGCAGCCATTGCCTTCGACTTCGGAAAATTCCATCAGGGTGGTGGCCGGAAGGGTGTCGCCTACTTTGATCATGGTGTGCTCCTCAAAAATAATGGGTGGGTTGAAAATCAACCCCCGCAGTGTAGTGCGGAGGCGGCTAGCGTGCGCTCACTGTGCAAAAGCCGCAGAGGGCTTGAAGGTCATGCCCAGCCGGTACACAGTTGGGCAAACGCCGGCACAAACAAAAACGGCCCACCGAGGTGAGCCGTTTTTAAAGAGTGACTTGACGCCAGCCCCAGGTAGACCCGGGACTTAAACGATCACAGCCTTTTCAACCAGACGGGTCACAACCCAGTTCTTGGTCTTGGAAATCGGGCGGCTTTCGGTGATCTCGATCACGTCGCCCGTGTGGTACTCGCCCTTTTCGTCATGGGCGTGGTACTTGCTGGACAGGGACACGATCTTGCCGTAGAGCTCGTGCTTCACACGGCGCTCGACCAGAACCGTCACGGTCTTGGCGCGCTTGTCGCTCACCACCTTGCCGATCAAGGTGCGCTTGAGGGATTTTTTAGCTTCCGTCATTTTTTGGCTCCTTGCTTGACGATGGTTTCGGCCAGGATGGTCTTGGCACGAGCGATGCTGCGACGCGTGGAGCGCAGCGTGGAAGTGTTGGTCAGTTGCTGCGTGGCTTTTTGCATGCGCAGGCCAAAGTGGGCTTTTTGCAGCTCTTTGACTTCGGTTTTCAGGCCGGCAACGTCTTTTTGGCGCAGTTCAGTAGATTTGGTCATTGTCATTTCCCCTTACTGGCCGATCATGCGGCTGACGAAGGTGGTGCGCAGCGGCAGCTTGGCGGATGCCAGGCGGAACGCTTCGCGGGCCAGCTCTTCAGGCACACCGACGATTTCAAAGACGATCTTGCCGGGCTGGATTTCAGCCACGTAGTACTCTGGATTACCTTTACCGTTACCCATACGCACTTCAGCGGGCTTTTGGGAAATCGGCTTGTCCGGGAAGACACGGATCCAGATACGGCCGCCACGTTTGACGTGACGGGAAATCGCACGACGTGCGGCTTCAATTTGACGAGCAGTCAGGCGACCACGGTCGGTGCATTTGAGACCGAAGTCACCGAACGCAACCGAGGAACCCCGGGTTGCGACGCCGGTGTTGCGGCCTTTTTGCTCTTTGCGGTATTTTCTGCGAGCGGGTTGCAGCATTTTGATTCTCCGTTAATAGACCGATTACTCGGTCTTGGCACCGTCAGCTGCTGCAGCTGGCGCGGCTTTACGGACGCGCTTAACGGTGGTTTTCGGGGCTTCGCTACCAGGGGTAGCTTCAGCCGGCTTGTCGCTTCCATCCGCAGGTGCGGTGTTGGACGCGCCGCGCGGTGCGCGAGCACCACGTGGAGCGGGACGGTCGCTGCCTGGACGATCACCAGGACGCGCATCACGGCGTGGGCCGCGCGGCTTGCGTTCTTCGTCGGGCACTTCCACCATCTTGGCGCCGGGCGCATCGTTGCGGCCCAGCGTGTCGCCCTTGTAGACCCAGACCTTGACGCCGATCACACCATAGGTGGTCTTGGCTTCGGAGGTGCCGTAGTCGATGTCGGCGCGCAAGGTGTGGAGGGGCACGCGGCCTTCGCGGTACCACTCGCAGCGAGCGATTTCAATGCCGTTGAGGCGGCCGGACGACATGATCTTGATGCCCAGGGCACCCAGACGCATGGCGTTTTGCATGGCGCGCTTCATCGCACGGCGGAACATGATGCGTTTTTCAAGCTGCTGCGTGATGCTGTCGGCGATGAGCTTGGCATCAATTTCAGGCTTGCGAACTTCTTCGATGTTCACGGCGACCGGCACGCCCAGCTGGCGGCTCAGTTCTTTCTTGAGGTTCTCGATGTCCTCGCCCTTTTTGCCGATCACGACGCCCGGACGTGCCGAGAAAATCGTGATGCGGGCGTTCTTGGCGGGGCGCTCGATCAGAACGCGCGAAACCGCGGCGTTCTTGAGCTTGGCCTTGAGGTACTCGCGAACCTTGATGTCTTCGGCCAGCATGCCGGCGAAATCACGGTTGCTTGCATACCAGCGGCTGGCCCAGTTGCGGCTAACTGCAAGGCGAAACCCGGTTGGGTTGATTTTTTGTCCCATATCCTGCTGCCTTTAGTTGCCAACCACCACGTACACATGGCACGTGGGTTTGCTGATGCTGTTGCCGCGGCCTTTTGCGCGCGCGGAGAAACGCTTGAGCGTGGCGCCTTGTTCGACGTAGATGGTTTTCACCTTCAGTTCGTCGATATCGGCACCATCGTTATGTTCAGCGTTGGCGATGGCGGACTCCACAACCTTCTTGATGATTCCAGCAGCTTTTTTCTGCGTGAAATTCAGGATGTTGAGGGCTTGATCCACTTTCTTGCCGCGGATCAGGTCAGCGACCAGACGGCCCTTGTCGACCGACAGACGAACGCCCCGGAGGGTTGCACGTGTTTCCATGGTCTTTCCTTACTTTCTCACAACTTTTTTATCAGCCGGATGACCTTTGAAAGTCCGGGTGAGTGCGAACTCGCCCAGCTTGTGGCCAACCATTTGATCGGTGATGTAGACAGGTACGTGCTGCTTGCCGTTGTGGACGGCGATGGTCAGGCCGATGAACTCGGGCAGGATCATGGAGCGACGCGACCAGGTCTTGATCGGCTTTTTGTCCTTGTTGGTAACGGCCTTGTCGGCTTTAGCTACCAAATGATGGTCGACAAACGGACCTTTTTTGAGTGAACGTGTCATGGGTTAGCCTTACTTCTTGCGACGCGAAACAATCATCACTTGCGTGCGCTTGTTGTTGCGGGTGCGGTAGCCCTTGGTCAGGTTACCCCATGGGTCGACAGGATGGCGGCCTTCGCCGGTCTTGCCTTCACCACCGCCGTGCGGGTGGTCGACCGGGTTCATCACCACACCGCGAACGGTCGGGCGAATACCCATCCAGCGTTTCACACCGGCCTTGCCGAGACGGCGCAGGCTGTGTTCTTCGTTGGCGACTTCGCCGATGGTGGCGCGGCACTCGATGTGGATCTTGCGAACTTCACCGGAGCGCATACGCACCTGGGCGTAGGTACCTTCGCGGGCCAGCAGCGTTGCCGAGGTGCCGGCGGAACGGGCGATTTGCGCGCCCTTGCCGATTTGCATCTCGATGCAATGGATGGTGGAACCCACGGGGATGTTGCGGATAGGCAGCGTGTTGCCGACGCGAATCGGCGCTTCCGAACCGCTCACCAGCGTGGCGCCGACTTCAAGGCCGCGGGGGGCGATGATGTAGGTGCGCTCGCCGTCGGCGTAGCAGAGCAGGGCAATGTGGGCCGTGCGGTTGGGGTCGTACTCGATGCGCTCGACCTTGGCCGGAATGGCGTCCTTGTTGCGCTTGAAGTCCACCACACGGTAGTGGTGCTTGTGACCGCCGCCTTTGTGGCGCGTCGTGATGTGCCCGTTATTGTTACGGCCGGCCTTCTGGAATTGTGGTTCCAGCAGCGGCGCGTAAGGCTCACCCTTGTGCAGGTGATCCCGGGAGATCTTCACCATCCCGCGCATGCCGGGGGAGGTGGGTTTCATTTTAATGACAGCCATTACGCAGACTCCCCACCGAGGTTGAGTTCCTGACCGGGCTTGAGCGTCACATAGGCCTTGCGAATGTTGTCGCGGCGGCCGATGGACTTGCCAAAGCGCTTGGTCTTGCCTTTGATGTTCAGGACGGCGACCGACTGGACGTCCACCTTGAACATCAACTGCACGGCGGCCTTGATTTCAAATTTGGTGGCATCCTGCAGCACCTTGAAGGTCACGGCATTGGTCTTGTCCGCGATCATGGTGGCCTTTTCGGACACGATGGGCGCGACCAGGACCTGCATCAGGCGGCCTTCGTCGAATTTCAGTTTTGGAGAAGATGGGTTACGGGCGCTCATGCGAACATCTCCTTGAGTTGGTCCATGGCAGCCTTGGTGACCAGAACCTTCTTGTAGTGGACCAGCGACACCGGATCGGCGTAACGGGGCTCAACCACGAGGATGTTCACCAGGTTGCGGGAAGCCAGGTACAGGTTTTCATCAACTTCATCAGCGATGACCAGCACCGAGTTGAGGTTCATGGCCTTGAACTTGTCGGCCAGGACCTTGGTCTTGGGCGAGTCCACGGTCAGGGAATCAACCACAGCCAGGCGACCTTCACGGGCCAGCTGCGAGAAGATGGCGGCCATGCCGGCGCGATACATCTTCTTGTTGATCTTCTGCGTGAAGTTTTCGTCAGGCATGTTCGGGAAGATACGACCGCCGCCGCGCCACAGGGGCGAAGACGTCATACCAGCACGTGCGCGACCGGTGCCCTTTTGTTTGAAAGGCTTCTTGGTCGAGTGACGGACCTGCTCACGGTCTTTCTGGGCACGGGTGCCTTGGCGGGCGTTGGCCTGGAAGGCCACGACCACCTGGTGCACCAGGCTTTCGTTGTATTCGCGACCAAACACGGTATCGGGCACGTCCACTTTGGACGAGGCCAGACCTTGGTCATTCAGGAGTTCGACCTGCATCAGTTCGCTCCTTTAGCAGCGTTGGCGGGCTTGGCCTTGATCGCGGCGCGAACCGTGACAAAACCACCTTTGGAACCAGGCACAGCGCCGCGGATCATGAGCAGCTGACGGGCTTCGTCGATGCGCACGATGTTCAGGTTTTGCGTGGTCACGGTGACATCACCCAGATGGCCCGTCATGCGCTTACCGGGAAACACACGGCCGGGATCCTGCGCCATACCGATGGAGCCGGGAACGTTGTGCGAACGGCTGTTACCGTGCGACGCGCGTTGCGAGCTCATGTTGTGGCGCTTGATGGTGCCGGCGAAACCTTTACCGATGGAGGTGCCTTGCACGTCCACCAGCTGGCCCACGGCAAACACGTCGGCTGCGGGCACAACGGTGCCTGCGGCGTACTTGCCTGCGACGTCAGCCGTCACGCGGAATTCTTTCAGGATTTCACCAGCCTCAACGCCTGCTTTCGCAAGGTGGCCGGCGGCCGGCTTGGTGACACGCGATGCTTTGCGTGCGCCAAATGCCACTTGAAGGGCATCGTAGCCGTCATTTGCTTCGGTTTTAACCTGGGTCACGCGGTTGTTCGATACATCCACCACGGTGACAGGAACTGTGTCCCCATCATCCGTGAACAGACGCATCATGCCAACTTTGCGGCCCAGCAACCCGAGGGAGTTGCTCAGACTCATGATGTGTTCTTTCGTAACTTTCACCGCTGCGACTTCAATTGGCCGCAGACGTTTTGATGTGAAAGACAGTTAATAAAACCGCCCCATCCATGCAGGCATGAAGCCAACATGCAAAGGACAGCCCAAGAGTATAGCCCAGGTCGCCAAAAATGGCAAACCCGGGCTAAAACCTGTCGATTTGGGGCCCGGCTTGCGGCCGAAACCCCGTTTTTTGCTTACTGCAGCTTGATTTCGACGTCCACGCCGGCCGGCAGGTCGAGCTTCATCAAGGCGTCCACGGTTTTGTCCGTAGGATCCACGATGTCCATCAAACGCTGGTGCGTGCGGATTTCCAGCTGGTCGCGGCTCGTCTTGTTGACGTGGGGCGAACGCAGGATGTCGAAGCGCTTCATGCGGGTTGGCAGGGGCACGGGGCCCTTGACAATCGCGCCGGTGCGCTTGGCGGTGTCAACGATCTCAGCTGCCGACTGGTCGATCAGCTTGTAGTCAAACGCCTTCAGGCGGATACGGATTTTTTGCTTGGTGGCCATGGTAATTCCTTAGTGTTTGCGGAAATTACGCAATGATCTTGGCAACGACGCCGGCGCCGACGGTCTTGCCGCCTTCGCGGATGGCGAAACGCAGGCCTTCTTCCATGGCGATCGGGTTGATCAGCTTGACGGTGATCGACACGTTATCGCCGACACGTTATCGCCTGGCATGACCATTTCCTTGC